>SKTG01000287.1 GCA_007118045.1 Nitriliruptoraceae bacterium | reverse complement strand
GGTGCGGATCCGGCGTCGGTCGCGGTGCTGATCGCTTCCAAGGACGGTGCCGCGACGATCGCGGACACGGTGGCCTCGGCGGTGGGCCAGTGCGACGTCTACGTGGTCTCCGACGGATCCAGCGATGCGACCGTGGAGGTCGCCCGGGCCGCGGGCGCCGAGGTCTACGTGCTCGAGACCAACGTCGGCAAACCCGCCGCGCTGTACCGCACGGTCCACGAGCTGGGTTTGCTGGACCGGTACGACTACCTCGCGATCCTCGACGACGACACGGTCATCGCGTCGGACTTCGTGACGTTGTGTCTGCAGCGGTTCGCCTCGGACCCGACCTCGGTGATCGTGGTGGGCCGGACCACCACGAACTGGTCCGAGGACGTGCGGTGGAACCCGTGGGTCGCGGCCCGTGCGTACTCCTACTGGCGCTACCAGGTCACCATCCGTCGGGGTCAGGACGCCTTCAACGCGTTGAACTGCATCTCGGGTTCGAACTCGATGTATCGCAGCGGCGTGCTCGGGCAGGTGTTGGTGGAGCGCACCCCCTACATCGTGGACGACACGTACTGGGTCCTGGAGGTCCAGCGACGCAAGCTCGGCCGGGTCCGCTACGCCCCCGACGCCGAAGCGTTCGTCCAGGACCCCACGACCGGGCCTGAGTGGTACAAGCAGAACCTGCGCTGGCTGTGGGGGACCTGCCAGGGCATCGTGGGTCACAAGGTCGGGCGCCGCCGCTCCTGGTTCGACTTCTGGTACGTCAGCCTGATCTTCGACTGGGTGCTCTACGCCCTGCTGTGGCCGGTCCTGCTCGTGACCGCGATCGCCGCGGACTGGGTCCAACCCCAAACGGTCGCCACGTTCGTGGCCGTGATGTACTCGGTCTGGGTCGCCGCTGCCGCCATCGCGCTCAAGAAGCCCCGGCTGGTGGTCTTCATCCCGTTCATCTTCGCCTTCGACTGGCTCTACCGCGTGAACTTCCTCCACGCAGCCATCAAGACGATCCGCCAGCCAACGGTCGAGTCCTGCACGTGGGATTCGCCGACCCGCTACGTCACCGAGAAAGGAGGTGCAACATGAACACGCTCGCGACCGCCCACCTGGCGATGACGGGGATGGCGACAGCGCCACTCGCCCTGGTCGGCATGCTCCTGACCGCCAGTGGGGCTTTGACCCACCGATTCAGCCGATTCTTCGACAAAGACCAGGACTGACCACCCGCTCCGGCAGGGTGTGAACGTCCTGCCGGAGCCGGTGCCTCCCACTCGAACCGACCCTGGAGGGCACCCGATGTCCGCCTCCGTACCAGCCGACACGACCGAGCCCACGAGCACCGAGACCTCCGGAGAGAGCGGACCCGGCCGACGCACCTGGCTGCCATGGCTCGCTCTGATCATCCTCCTACCGCTCGCGTTCATCGGCGGACGCGTCTCGGCCAGCACCGTCGACGCGGCGAGCATCCCCGTCCTCGATGCCGAGTTCGACTTCGCGGGCGCGGCACGCACCTGGACCGAGGACGGTTCCACCACTGACCCGTTCGAGGACCACGACGACGCCGAACTCGTCACGATCGGGCGCACCGCCTGCCTCAGAGCGGGCGATGCCGACATGACCTTCGACGGCATGTCCGACCTGCTCCGCCTCGACCCCCACGCCACCTACGCCGCACTCTCCGAGGCCGCCGACAAGCTCTGCCCCAGCCAGCGTGCTGCGCTGAAGGACGTCATGGAGGAGTAGCGCCTCCGACTCGCGGGTGCTGCCGACGGTGGCATCGCCCGCAACCCCGCGTCGTGTCCGGTGCGACGCTCGGTTCGGGCCGTCACCCGCGCCGAGAACCATGATCTGATAATCTGATCCCATGCCTGACGTCAGCGCCACAGAAGCCGCACGGCGGTTCGCCAACCTGCTCGACGCCGTCGAGCAACGTGGAGAGCATTACACCATCGTCCGCCGCGGAAAGGCGGTCGCTCACCTCGAGCCCGTGGATCGAGGCCGGGGACATCAGGTCAAGACCGTGCTGGCTCGTCACCACCCCGACCCGACCTGGGGCGACGACCTGCGCGACACCCGCTCGCTGCTGTCGGTTGAGGAGCGGAACTGAGTCTCCTTCTGCTCGACACCACCTTCCTCATCGACGCCGAGCGCGAGGCCGCCGACCTGGAGGGCCGCATCGGCGATGACGATGACGTCGCCATCGCCGCGGTCACCGTCGCCGAGTTGCTCGTGGGGGTGGAGCTGGCAACCGCCGACCACCGCTCTTCACGCCAAGCGTTCGTGGACGATCTGCTCGACGTACTGCCCGTGCTGCCGTACGACCTGGCCGTTGCTCGGACACACGCCACCATGCTCGCAGCCACGCGCCGGTCGGGACGCCCCCGGGGAGCGCACGACCTCATCATCGCCGCGACGGCGGCAGCGTCCTCGCGGACGATCGTCACCGCCGACCCCAGCGGCTTCGAGGGCCTCCCGGCCATCCAGGTCACTGCCCATCGCTGACCCGAGATACGCGGCGATCTTCGCCGTGAGCAACTGCCCATGGTCGCGCGGTCGAGACCAGCATCTCGACCACCCGGCCGGACTTCTCCTCCATCGCTCCCGCCAGCAGCGTGGCACCGCTGAGTTGCACCCCGATGAGGAGCAGGATGGTGAGCAGCGTCACGGGAACCCGCAGATGCACGGTCCCGCCGTCCGCATCGATCTCCGCTCCGGGCGGGGCCGCTGGTGCCGTCAAGGGGTCGACGGGCGGCGGATGCAGGTGTAGGCGGCGTACGCCCCGCGATGGACCGAACGGCCCACGGTGTCGAAGCCGGCTGCGTCATGGGTTTCGAGGGGCAGCGATACCTGCGCGCCTTACCCCTCAGCCTGTGGGACGGTCCTAGGCGCTCGTCCAGCGAGGGGAGCCGCCACGAAGCGACCGACCCGTTCTCGCGCCCTTCGCGACGTCAGCCGCACCCGAGAGCTCGGTAGCTCGCCAGCACCAAGTCTCGCGGGGCCATACGTCTTGTCAGCGCATCTATCGCCGTCCTCTCAACCCAACCCGCCCCCCTCGCCCATCGAGAAGGGCCGGTTCGCGGTCTTCCGATCGACGCGGTCGCCCATCGAGCCAGCTGCGGTCCTTGCTGACGCGGATCGGTGCACGGTTGCGCGGCCGGTTCGACCCCGGCTACCGGATCACTTTGCCCAGATCGTCGAACACCTGGCGTCGCGGGGCGAGTCGTCGGCTGCGGCGGCGCAGACCGCCACGCTCGCCACCCGGGAGGCCAAGGGCGAGCGACGCTCGGAGGCGGAGCTGCGGGAGGGCTGGACCCACCCGCGTCCGCCATGCCGGGGTCCGGCCGGGCTGGCATGCGCAGCTGCTCGAACGGACCTGCGCCAAGAGGTCGACACCCAGCTGCGCCACCACGCCCGTCTGCGCGCCACCCCCCGCCACCTCCACGTCGTGCTCGGACCCCGACCTCCCGCTCGGCCCGACCGTGACCGCTGGGAACGGGCCGCCACCGCGATCGAGGACCACCGGCTCCGCTGGCACATCAGGGAAGCGGGGGCGTTCGAGTGATCCTGCCGTCTACAGGCCGCTAGGCCTGCCTACGAAGGTGGTGGGCGAGGGGGGACTTGAACCCCCATGTCCTTACGGACACACGGACCTGAACCGTGCGCGTCTGCCAATTCCGCCACCCGCCCGGGTGAAGCAGCGCAGGGTAGCAACGTCGTCCGGAGGGACGCCAACGCGTGCAGGCACGGACCTCTCCGGGGCCCCTGATGGACCCTCGGGGAGCGTCGTTCGGACGGGTGGGGCGGACCATCGCAACAGCTACGCTGCCGCCTCCGGGGAGGGCCGTGGGACGGTGCCGTGCCCGGGCTGGCGCCCGCCTCGTCGCGCAGCCTCCCGGACGAGACCACCAGACGTGCGGGAAGCGACGATGGGTGCCCTCCAGGAGTTCGAACGACGGCTCGAAGGAGCCGTCGAGGGCTTCTTCGCGCGCGCGTTCCGCTCCGGCATCCAGCCCGTGGAGCTCGCCAAGGCGGTCCAGCGCTACGCCGAGGACAACCAGCACGTCACGGCGAGCGGCGTGGTCGTCCCGAACGTCTACCGGGTCACGGTCGGCCCGAAGGACCACGAGCGGCTCGAGGGCTTCGGCAGCTCCCTGCCCCGCGAGCTCGCCGAGGTGGTCGTGCGCACCGCCGACGAACGGCGATGGATCCTGCGCGGGCCGGCGCGGGTGCGCATCGAACAGGCCGACGACGTCCGGCTCGGACGCTTCCGGCTCGCCGGGCGTGTCGAGGAGGTCGAGGCCGCGAACCAGTACCGGGAGCATCAGCGTTCCGCTCCGGCCCCCGGAGGTCCGCCGTGGTCGTCACGACCCTGGACCGCCAACCAACGGGCGCCGATGGACCGGACCCAGGTCGTGGGCTCCGTCCCCAGCGAGGGACTCAAGCTGGTCGTGCGCTCGGGTGGCTCGGAGCCCGGGGCCTCGATCCCGGTCCGTGGCTCGCGGCTGACCGCCGGGCGCCTCTCCTCCTGCGATCTCACGATCGACGATTCGACGGTGTCGCGCGAACACGCCGCGTTCGTGCGCCGCGGCGAGACCTGGTGGGTGGTCGACCTCGGGTCGACCAACGGCACCAGCGTGAACGGCCGCCAGGCGGCGGAGCATCCGGTCCGACCCGGCGACCGCGTCGAGCTCGGTGACGCGGTGGTCGAACTCGCGGAGGACTGAGGTGCCGATCGAGCTGCTGACCGTCCTCAAGTTCGTGCTCCTGGCACTGCTGTACCTCTTCGTCGCCCGCACGGTCCGCAGCGTCAGCGCCGAGCTCTACGGGGGCCGCCGCCGCAAGGGCTCCCCGACCCCCCGCCCCGCGGTCGCCGCCCCCTCCGAGCCGGCGCGTCGGTCCCGGCGCATCCCGCGGGAACTGGTCGTGCACACTCCGTCGGGCGCTCCGAAGGTGGTCGGCCTGACCGGCCACGGTGTCGTGCTCGGCCGGGGCGAGAGCGCCCACGTGCACATCGACGACGTCTACATCTCCGACGAACACGCCGAGGTGATGGCCGACGACGGGAGTTGGTCGATCCGTGACCTGGGTTCCACGAACGGCACCATGCTCAACGGCGCGAAGGTGACCCGCCCCACTCCGCTCGCTGTGGGTGACCAGATCCGCCTCGGCAAGACCATGGTCGAGGTGCGGCGATGAGGCGCATCGTCGCTGCCGGGCGCACCGACGTCGGTCAGGTCCGGCAGGGCAACGAGGACGCCCTCCTGATCCGCGACGGCCTCTTCGCCGTCGCCGACGGCATGGGCGGCCACCAGGCGGGGGAGGTCGCCTCGGCCACGGCGCTGGAGATCGTCGAGTCGCTCCACGGCCACGTGTTCCAGGACGCGGACGCGGCGATCGAGGCGCTACGCAACGCCGTCGTCGAGGCCAACGAGACCGTCTCCAAGCTGGCCGACGACCGACCCGAGTACCGCGGTATGGGCACCACCCTGACCGTGGCGATGGTCGAGGGTCGACGGGTGCACATCGCCCACGTCGGCGACTCGCGCGCGTACCTGCTCCGCGAGGGTCAGCTCGAGCAGATCACCGACGACCACACCCTCGTGCAGCACCTCGTCAACGAGGGGCAGATCTCCCGACAGGAGGCGCAGACCCACCCGCAGCGCTCGATCATCACGCGGGCGATCGGCGTGTCCCCGGACGTCGAGGTCGACACCATGACGTTCGACCTGCGCACCGGGGACCAGCTGCTGCTGTGCTCCGATGGTCTCACCGGGGTCGTCGCCGATCAGGAGCTCGCCGAGCGGTTGGTCGCCGAGGACGACGCCGAGGAGACCGTCCAGGACCTCGTCGACCGCGCCAACGCCGGCGGCGGCCCGGACAACATCACCGTGGTCCTGCTCCGCTACGAGGAGCGCGACGGCGACGGTCCGACGGAGACCCGCACCAGCACGCCCATCAGCATCCGCAGCCGTTCGGAAGGAGAGCAGGGTGACTGGGCCTCGGGTGTCGGCCGCTACGGCGACCTGTCGGCGGGTGGGAGCCCGCAAGTGCAGGCCGGCACCGAGGACGAGCCTCGCCGCGCCAACGCGATCCTCGGCCGTGCCTCCGCGATCGTGCTCGCGGTGGCCGTGCTCGTCGGGCTCGTCGTCTTCGGTGGCCAGTTCCTGCTGTCCCGCAGCTACTTCGTCGCGCTCGACGAGGAGCAGGTCGTCATCTACGAGGGCATCGACGCCTCGATCGGTCCGCTCGACCTCGCCCGCGTGGTCGAGCGCACCGAGCTCGAGGTCGACGACGTGCAGGAGTGGTACCGGCCCACCCTCGAGTCGGGTCGGCCGGCCACGGACATCTCCGACGCCCGCAACATCGTGGCCGGCATCCCCGTCCGCGACGACGCCGAGGTGGATCCGGAGGAGGCCGTCGACACCGACGAGGGCAGCGGCGAGGACGAGGGCGACGCCGCGGGTTCCCCGTGAGCCCGAGGACCACGATGACAGGGGGCGGACCACGGGCTACCGAGGCCCGGCTGCTCGCGGGCGCCGTCTTCGTCACGTCGTTCGCGGCGGTCCTGCTCGGCTGGACCGAATCCCCCGAGCTGCCCCCCGCCGCGATCGTGACCGGCCTCGCGTTGGCCGTCACCGCGATCGTCGCCCACCTCACCGTCCGCTTCGCCGCACCCGAGGCGGACCCGACCCTGCTCCCGCTCGCCTTCCTGCTCAACGGGCTGGGACTGGTCTTCGTACGGCGGGTCGACCTGGCGACCGGCAGCGACCTCGCGGCCACGCAGACGGTCTGGACGGCTGTGGCCGTCGGACTGCTGTGCGGCACGCTGCTCTTCGTCCGCCGCATCCGTGAGCTGGCCCGCCTGCAGTACACCTTCGGGCTGCTGACGATCGTGCTGCTGGTCCTCCCGCTGGTGCCCGGGCTGACCGCGGGGGTCATCAACGGGGCGCAGCTGTGGATCGACCTGTTCGGCATGCGCTTCCAGCCGGGCGAGCTCGCCAAGCTCACGATGGTGATCTTCCTGGCGGCCTACCTGGAGCGCAACCGGGCGCTGTTGTCCGTCGCGACGCAACGGTTCGGTCCCGTGCTGTTGCCGGCCGCGCGCCACCTCGCGCCGGTGTTGCTGGCGGTGCTCATCGCGCTGGTGCTCATGGCCGGGTTGCGCGACCTCGGCTCCGCGCTGCTGTTCTTCGGCACGTTCGTGTCCCTGCTCTACGTCGCCACCGGCCGGATCGCCTACCCCGTCGTGGGTGCGGCCTTCTTCGCCGTGGGTGCGTACGTGGTCTACAGCCTGTTCGGGCACGTGCGGGTACGGATCCACATCTGGCTCGACCCCTGGGAGGACGTCAGCGACACCGGCTTCCAGCTCGCACAGAGCCTGTTCGCCCTGGGGACAGGCGGGCTGACCGGGACCGGACTCGGTGAGGGCCGGCCCCAGGACGTGCCCTTCTCCGCGACCGACGCCATCTTCGTGGTCATCGGTGAGGAGCTGGGGTTGCTCGGGGCGACCGCGGTGCTGCTGCTGTTCCTGGTGCTGGTCGTGCGCGGGTTCCGCATCAGCCAGACCGCCCGGGACGAGTTCAGCACCCTGCTGGCGACCGGGCTGACCACGCTGCTCGCGTTCCAGACCTTCGTGATCATCGGTGGTCTCACCCGGCTCGTGCCCCTCACGGGCATCACGTTGCCGTTCGTCTCGTACGGCGGCTCCTCGCTGCTGTCCAACTACCTGATCATCGCGCTGCTGCTGCGCGTCAGCGACGAGTCGCGCCGTTCTGCCTTCGGTGAGCAACCGACCGCGCGGCGGCGGGGCTCCGAGACCTCGTCGGAGGCCGCGTCGTGAGCCGCCAGATCTCCCGGCTGTCGCTCGCCGTGCTCCTGCTGTTCGGCGCCCTGTTCGTCAACCTCAACGTGATCGCCCTGATCCAGGCGGACGACCTGGCCAACCATCCGGCGAACCGGCGGCTGATCATCCGCGAGTACGGCATCGAACGCGGTCCGCTCGTGGTGGGTGAGCAGGCGATCGCGCGCAGCGACCCCACCGGCGGAGAGCTCGAGTACCAGCGCACCTATCCCGAGGGCGAGCTGTACGCCCACCTGACCGGTTACTACTCGATCGTGCTGCAGCGGGCCGCGCTGGAGCAGCAGCTCAACGAGGAGCTGACCGGACAACCGACGGAGATCCTCGCCCAGAACCTCGGGCAGCTGCTCGGCCGGCAGGATCGTCCTGGCAACGCCGTGGAGCTCACCATCGATCCGGCGGTGCAGGCGGCGGCACGCGACGCGCTCGACGGTCGTGAGGGGGCCGTGGTCGCGCTCGACCCGACCAGCGGAGCGGTCCTCGCCAGCTACTCGAACCCGACCTACGACCCGAACCCGCTCTCCAGCCACTCACCGAGCGAGGTCAACGAGGCTTGGCTGCCCCTCCGCGACGACGAGGACCGGCCGCTGGTGGACCGCGCGATCTCGGAGACCTACGCCCCAGGATCGACGTTCAAGGTGGTGACGGCCGCGGCCGCGCTCGAAGCCGGGGTGAGCCCGACGACCCCCTTCCCCGACGAGGTGGAGTACGACGTGCCGCTCACCACCGCCAACATCGGCAACTTCGGTGGCGGGCCCTGCCTCGACGGCGACGAGATCGACCTCAGCGACGCGATGCGCGTCTCCTGCAACACCGTCTTCGCACGTCTGGGCAACGAACTCGGGGACGAGAGCCTGCGTGAGCAGGCCGAACGGTTCGGTTTCAACGACGAGGTGCCCTACGAGCTCGACGTGGCGGTCAGCGCGTTCCCCGGCGACCTCGACGAGCCGGCGACGGCCCAGAGCGCCATCGGACAACGCGACGTGCGAGCCACCCCGATGCAGATGGCCATGGTGGCGGCCACGATCGCCAACGGCGGGGAGCTGCGGCGCCCCTACGTGGTGGACGCGATCCGCGACCCGGACGGTCAGGTGATCCGCGGTCCGGAGGACGGCCGCTGGAGCGGTCCGCCCGGCGACGGTCGACCCGTCTCCCCGCGGACCGCCGACCAGCTGCGGGAGATGCTCGAGGACGTCGTGGAGGACGGGACGGGAACCAGCGCCCAGATCGACGGGGTCACCGTCGGCGGCAAGACCGGGACGGCACAGACGGGCGGCGGCCCGACCGTGTGGTTCCTCGGGTTCGCCGACGACGAGATCGCGGTGGCGGTGGTCCTGCCCGAGGCCGGAGCGGACGCGACGGGCGGTGGGGTGGCGGCCCCGGTGGCCCGCCAGGTGATGCAGGCGGCCACCGGGCAGAGCGACTGACCGCACGACGTACCGCTACCGCGACAGCGGCTCGGCGGCCCGGACCTCCGGGAGGGAACAGGTGAGCCAGGGACGCGTCCTCGCGGGCCGCTACGAGCTGCGTCATCGGCTCGGCCGCGGGGGCATGGCGCAGGTCTTCGCCGCACGGGACCTCGTCCTCGAACGCGAGGTGGCGGTCAAGCTGCTCCTGGAACGCTTCCAGGAGGACGAGTCCTTCACGAGCCGCTTCCACGCCGAGGCGCGCCACGTGGCCCGCCTCAACCACCCGAACCTGGTCGCCATCTACGACACCGGCACGGATGCCGGCCAACCGTTCATCGTGATGGAGCTCGTCGAGGGGCGCTCGCTGCAGGAAGCCATCGCCGCGGGCGGGCTGACCGAGGACCGGGCGCTCGAGGTGGTCGCGGACGTGTGTGCCGCGCTCGGCTACGCCCACGAGCGGGGTCTGATCCACCGCGACGTCAAGCCCGGCAACATCCTGCTCGCCGAGGACGGGGCCGTGAAGGTCACCGACTTCGGCATCGCCCGCGCTGTCGGCGGCGAGACGGTCACCCAGACCGCGGCCGTCCTCGGCACGGCCGCCTACCTCTCTCCGGAGCAGGCGCAGGGCCTGGAGATCGATACGCGCAGCGACCTGTACTCGCTGGGCGTGGTGCTCTACGAGGCGTTGACCACCGGCGTGCCCTTCACGGGCGACTCGGCCGTCACCGTCGCCTACCAGCACGTGCAGGAGCCGCCCCGGCCACCTCGCGAGCTCCAGGAAGGGGTGTCGGAGGCCGCCGAGGCCATCACGATGCGGGCCCTGGCGAAGAACCCCGCGAACCGCTACCAGACCGCCGAGGAGATGCGCGCGGATGTCCTCAACGCCCGTGTGGGTGCACCCGTCGGGGCCCCGGCCGTGCTCTCACCGGAGGACACGGCGCTGTTCCAGCCGGGCCCCGCGAGCCGATCGGTGCGCACGCACGAGCAGCAGCGGCGGCGGCGCGGCCTCATCTACGCGCTGCTCGCGGTGCTCGGGGTCCTCGCGCTCGTCGGCGCCGCGTTCGCGCTGGTCGCCCTGTTCGGTGGCCCGGACGAGCCCACGCAGGTCCGGGTCCCCGACGTCGTGGGGCAACCCGAGGACGTCGCGCGCGACCTGCTCGAACGTGAGGGCTTCGAGATCGGGTCCGTGACGTCCGAACCCAGCGAGGACCAGCCCGAGGGCCGGGTGCTCGAACAGGAGCCGGGAGGGGAGGAGCTCGCGGACGAGGGCAGTGCGGTCGCGCTCGTGATCTCCGAGGGTCAGGAGATGACCACCGTGCCGGAGCTGGTCGGCCTGACCGAGGACGAGGCACTCGCAGCGTTGCGCGACGCCGACCTGATCCGCGGCGACCGGGACCAGGTCTTCGACGCCGAGGTACCGGAGGGCCAGATCATCTCGTCCTCTCCGGAGGTCGGCGAGGAGGTCCCCGTCGGCAGCCAGGTCGACTACGTGGTCAGCCGTGGTGAGGAGCTGGTGACCGTGCCACCGGTGGTCAACCGCTCCGAGCAGGTCGCGTTGGAGCTGCTGGCCGATCGCGGCCTGGAAGCGGAGATCCGACGCACGACCTCGAGCGCGGTCGTCCAGGGCGACGTCATCTCCCAGGACCCCGTGGCGGGGGAGCGCGTGTCCGTCGGGACCGTCGTGACCATCCTCGTCTCCGAGGGTCCGGAGGAGCCACCGCCGGCCCCACCGGAGCCGGAACCCGAGCCCGAACCGGAGCCCGAGCCGGAACCGGAACCCGAGGAGCCCGAGGAGCCCGAGGAGCCGGAGGAACCCGAGGAACCCGAGGAGCCGGAGGAACCCGAGGAACCCGAGGAACCCGAGGAACCCGAGGAACCGGACGACGACGAGAACGACGAGGAGGAGTCGGCCAACCCGAACGGGGGCGGTGAGGCCGACGAGGACGAGGACGAGGACGAGGACGGCGACGAGGAGGCGTGACCCCTCACCGCCGCGTGAGGCCCGGCCTCACGTCGACGTCATCGCGCCTCGACGTCTCCGCGCCTGACCTCGTCACGTCTCGGATGCCTCGCTCGGGCGGCGGCTGGTGAGG
>SKTG01000123.1 GCA_007118045.1 Nitriliruptoraceae bacterium | reverse complement strand
GTGGACCTCGGCGGGGACCTCGACCGTGGCCGCCGCGACCGCTGTCAGGGCGTCCCCGAGGACGTGCTGGAGACCAGCCCCCGGCACCAGGGCGATGCCCGCGGTCCGCGCCGGCTCCCGCCGCTCGTCCCGGAGCCGACGGACGTGTGCCTGACCGGGTTCGAGATCGATCAGCGACCGGCCGCTGGCGATCGCCGCATCCACGACACGGAGCGCCAGACCGTCCTGGTCGTCGCCGCACGCGGCCACCACCACGTCGGTCCGCTCCAGCTCGGCGGCCAGATCGGCGACGGTGCCGAGCCGCTCCCGAGGCACCGGCACGACGTCGTGTCCGCGGCCCTCGGCCTCGGCGACGACGAGGCTCCCGAGGCAGCCACCGGCACCCACGACGGCGAGCGTGCTCATCCCGCGCTCCTCACCGTTCCACGTGGGTCGACCGACGGCGGCGGGTGCGTGACTCGCAGCGCCGCGGCTGCGAGGATACGGCGCTCGTTCCCGACTCCCGCGAGGTGGCCGTGCCGCCCGTGCCCGAGATCACGGACTCGTCCGTGTTGGTGCGCATCCCCGCACCCGATCGGTCGTGGGCGGCCACGCTCCCGGCGGTCCCGGACGACCACGTGCTCACCGTCACCCTCGGCCACCCCCGCTTGCTGCGGATGCCCGTGGACGACCTCGTCGCGGCCGGCTACCGCATCGCCGGCGTCGCCTCCGAGCACAGGCCGATCGGCGACTGCGTCGACGTGCTGGTCCCCGAGTCGCTCCGCCTGCTCCACCCCGCCTGGTGGCGCGATCTCGTCCACCGCGCGGATCGGGTCTTCGACCTGCGGCTCGGTCCGGTCCAGCAGGTGCTGGCCGCCGAACTGGCCCTCCATGCCCGGGCCGCGCACGCCTGACGCCGCCCCCGCGGCCAGCTTGGGCGCACACCCGTGACGACCTGGCACCCGTGACGACCGGGTGTCCGTGGCGGCGCGATCGTGTCTGCGGCACCCTCGGGCAAGCTGCGATCCCGCCTCGGCGTTCGCTGCAGGAGGCGATGCGCGCGTTGATGCGACCCACGCGGACGCTCTCCGCGCGTCTAGCCCTGCCTGCTGTCCAAACGCTTGCACGCGTTAGCGCTTGAGGTATACATTTGCAAGCAGTAAGAGGTCGAGCACTCCGTACAAGCGATCGAGCACCAAGCAAGAGGGTGATGCCGTCCGGCGGAGGGACGGGGTTCGTCACGCCGGTTCCCGCGACCGACGTGCGGCTCCCGCTCCGTCCCTCCCTCCGACGGCGTCCACCGCCGGGCACCTGATCGGTGCCGATCCAACCCCCAGATGAGGAGCCCACGATGGCGACCACAACCGCCCCCGCCAAGAAGACCGCGAAGAAGACGTCCGCCAAGACCACGGCCAAGACCGGCGCCGCCAAGAAGAGCGCCAAGAAGACGTCCGCCAAGACCACGGCCAAGACCGGCGCCGCCAAGAAGAGCGCCAAGAAGACCGCGAGCACCGCGCCGAACGCGCCGAGCCTGTTCGAGCGCGAGCCCGCCGCGCTGCTCGAGACCGCCGGCTACGCGTTCGCCGGTGTCAGCCACGACGTCGTCGAGCTCGCCCGCACCCTGCCGGAGCGGGTCGAGGCGCTGCGCAACGAGGAGAGCCTCGCGAGCCTGCGTGAGCGGCTCGGTACCGACGCGAAGCGCTACCTCGCCTCGCTGGAGCAGGTCGTGGACACCAAGGCGGCCGAGGGCCGCAAGGTCGTCGACGACGTCTCCAAGGACGAGCGCGTCGCCCGCGTGCTCGACCAGACGGCGGCGACCCGCAGCCAGCTCAAGTCGGCGCTGACCTCGGTGACCAAGACCGCCGACGTCGCCGCCGAGGCCGCCGGTGACCAGGCCGACACCGCCAGGAGCCAGGTCAAGGGTGCCGTGAGCACGCTGCGCGGCTCCGGCGACGAGGCCGGCAGCGCCGTCAAGGGCGCGGTCACCTCGGTCCGCAAGGTCGCAGACGTCGCCTTCGAGGCCGCGACCAAGCAGGCCGGTACGGCCGCCAGCCAGGTCAAGGGCGCCGTGACCAGCGTGCGCCGCACCGCCGGGACGGTCGCGGACGCGGCCACCGACGAGACCGAGTGAAGCCACGCGCTCGGAGCACGAGGACGCCCGCCCCGGATCCACGGGGCGGGCGTTCGCCTGTGAGCCGGGGGCTCGTGCCCGGGCCCGGGACACCGACACCCGTGACCCGGTGCCGGCCGCGGGGAGACTAGATTCGACGGCTCCACGCTGTCCCCCACCGACGGGAGCCGGGTGAGCCTGCACGACACGATCGAGGCCGACCTCCGCGAGGCGATGAAGGCCCGCGACAAGCCGCGCACCTCCGCCCTGCGCATGCTCGTCGCCGCGCTCAAGAACGAGGCGACCGCGCAGGGGATGAGCCCGCAGGGCCGGCTCGACGACGACACCGTCCAACGGGTGGCCGCCTCCGAGGCCAAGCGGCGCCGCGAGGCCGCAACGGCCTACCACGACGCGGGCCGTGCGGAGAGCGCGGCCTCGGAGGAGGCGGAGGCCGCGGTCTACGAGACCTACCTGCCGGCGCAGCTCTCCGACGAGGAGCTGACCCGCCTGGTCGACGAGACGATCGCGGAGGTCGGCGCCGAGGGGCCGGGGTCGATGGGCCCGGTCATGAAGGCGACCATGGGCAAGGTCGCCGGCCGGGCCGACGGCTCGCGGGTCTCCTCGATCGTCAAGCAGCGGCTGACGGGCTGATGCCACGGCTCGCGACCGCCGTCGACCCGAGCAGCGGGAGCTTCCACACCAACCGGGCGCACCACCTCCGGCTCCGGGACGAGCTGCGGGAGCGGATCACCCGGGTCCACCGCGGTGGCTCCGAGGCGGCCCGGGAGCGTCACGTCGCGCGCGGCAAGCTGCTCCCCCGTGACCGTGTGGAGGCGTTGCTCGATCCGGGCACCCCGTTCCTGGAGCTGTCGCCACTGGCCGCGGAGGACCTGTACGACGGGGCGGCACCCGGCGCCGGCATCATCACCGGCGTCGGCCGCGTCGCGGGCATCGAGGTGGTGGTCGTCGCCAACGACGCGACGGTCAAGGGTGGCACCTACTACCCGATGACGGTCAAGAAGCACCTGCGCGCCCAGGAGGTCGCGCGGGACAACCTGCTGCCGTGCATCTACCTGGTCGACTCGGGCGGCGCCTTCCTGCCCCTCCAGGAGGAGGTGTTCCCGGATCGCGAGCACTTCGGGCGCATCTTCCGCAACCAGGCCCAGCTGTCGGGGCTCGGCTGTCCGCAGATCGCCGTGGTCATGGGCTCGTGTACCGCGGGCGGGGCCTACGTCCCCGCCATGAGCGACGAGACCATCATCGTGCGGGACCAGGGCACGATCTTCCTCGGCGGTCCGCCCCTGGTGAAGGCGGCCACCGGCGAGGAGGTCAGCGCGGAGGAGCTCGGCGGAGGCGAGCTGCACGCCCGCACCTCCGGGGTCGTGGACCATCTCGCGGTCGACGACCGGCACGCCCTGGCCCTGGCTCGGGACGCCGTCGCCAACCTCAACCGAGGCAAGCAGGTCGCCGTCGAGGTGACCGAGCCGGAACCCCCGGCGTACGACCCGGAGGAGCTCTACGGCATCGTCCCGGGCGACGTCCGGCAGCCGTACCCGGTGCGCGAGGTCATCGCTCGGATCGTGGACGGCTCGCGCCTGCACGAGTTCAGACCGTTGTACGGCGAGACGCTGGTGACCGGCTTCGCGGCGATCCACGGCTACCCGGTCGGGATCGTCGCGAACGACGGCATCCTGTTCCGCGAGTCGGCGCAGAAGGGCGCGCACTTCATCGAGCTGTGCAACCAGCGCGGCATCCCGCTCGTGTTCCTCCAGAACATCTCGGGGTTCATGGTGGGCCGCGAGTACGAGGCCGGCGGCATCGCCAAGGACGGCGCGAAGATGGTCACCGCCGTGGCCTGTTCCACCGTGCCCAAGCTCACGGTCGTGATCGGCGGGTCGTTCGGGGCCGGCAACTACGCGATGTGCGGCCGGGCCTACGACCCCCGGTTCCTGTGGATGTGGCCCAACGCCCGCATCTCGGTCATGGGGGGCGAGCAGGCCGCGACCGTGCTCGCGACGGTGAAGCGGGACGGGCTCGAAGCGAACGGCGGCTCCTGGTCGGCGGACGACGAGGAGGCGTTCAAGGAGCCCATCCGCGCCACCTACGAGAGGCAGGGGCACCCCTTCCACGCCACCGCCCGCCTGTGGGACGACGGGATCATCGACCCGGCCGAGACGCGCGACGTGCTCGGTCTCGGCCTCTCCGTCGCCCTCAACGCGCCCGTCGAGCGACCCGCCTGGGGCGTCTTCCGGATGTGACCGGTGCTCGAGCCGAGGTGGCGACGACCGACAGCGGCCGAGGTGCTCGGATCCTTCCTGGGGCGGTGGGTCCGCCTGCTGGCCCTGGTCGTCCGACGTCCCCGTGGCTGCCGTCCCCGTCCCGGCCTAGCCTGGCGGTATGAACCTCGACGACGTCCTGAGCGTGCTCAACGCGATGGAGGAGGCAGGGGTCCGGTACGCCGTGTTCGGCGGGCTGGCGATGGCCGCGCACGGCTTCGACCGAGGGACACGCGACCTCGATCTGTTCGTCCCGCCCGACGAGTCCAACATCGAGCGGCTCCGGGCCGCGCTGACGAGCGTCTTCGACGACCCCGACATCGCGATGATCACCGCCGAGGACCTCGGGGGCGAGTACCCGGCGGTGCAGTACGGACCACCCGGGGTCGACTACACGATCGACATCGTCAGCCGGCTCGGCGACGCCTTCCGGTTCGAGGACCTGGAGCTGGAGCGGATCCAGGCAGGTGCGTCGACGATCACGGTCGTCGCACCGGTGACCCTCTACCGCATGAAGCGGGACACGGTCCGCCTTCGTGACCGTGACGATGCGCAACGGCTCGCCCGCGCCTTCGGTTTCGACCGCGACGGGGAACGCTGACATGCCGGTCGCCCGCTATCGCCACATCGCCGACGTCCCCGAGGCCCGCCGCGCCGGCTCCGCGCTGGAGGGGCTCGAGGCCGCCTGCGCGGCATCCTCGATGTCCCGGGCGTTCGGACACGTGCGACGAGCTCCTCGAGGCGTCCGACGGTTCCGCTCCATCGAGGAGGCCGACGCCCATCGCCAACGCTGGGAGTCGGCACCTGCGGACGCCGACGAGAGCCCGGGATCGTCGACCTAGCACCACCGCACCACGCGAGGCTCGGGACGGTCGTGGACGCGGGGCAGGCGTGAGGCTCACGGCTGACTAGCCTGCCGCTCGACCGGACGGGATCGGTGAGGACGACGTGGGTGACGAGGTCCTGCTCGAGGACCGCGACGGGCGCGGGGTGGTGACCCTGACGTTCAACCGCCCCCACGTCCGCAACGCCTTCGACGCCGAGCTCATGGGCGCCATCACCACGAGCGTCGACCGGCTCGCGGCCGACGAGCAGGTCCGGGCGCTGGTCCTGACGGGCGCCGGTGACGCCTTCTCCGCGGGCGCGGACCTGAACTGGATGGTCGCGGTCGCCGACTACACCTTCGAGCGCAACGTCGAGGACTCGCGCGGCTTCGACGCCATGCTGCGGGCGGTCCACGACTTCCCGGCGCCGGTCCTCGGCCGCGTGAACGGCCACGCGATCGCCGGCGCCTCGGGACTGCTCGCCTGCATGGACATCGTCGTCGCGGTGCGGGGTGCCAGGTTCGGGTTCACGGAGGCGCGGCTCGGGCTCGTCCCGGCCATGATCTCCGCCTACGTCCAGCCTCGGATCGGGCAGAGCAACGCACGTCGCTACTTCCTGACCGGCGAGGTGTTCGATACCGACCGGGCCGCCGCCATCGGCCTGGTCCACGAGGTCTGCGAGCGCGAGGAGCTCGACGACACGTTCGCGTCGGTGCTCGACGCCGTGGTCGCCGCCGGCCCACGTGCCCAGCGCGAGATCAAGCGGCTGATCCCGGCCATCGCCGCCACCACGAACCCCGCCGAGAGCGAGCAGCTGCGTCTGACGAGCATCGCGAACGCGCGGATCGGCGAGGAGGCACAGGCTCGCATCCGGGCGTTCCTGGACCAACGGCGCGGGTGAGCGCACCGCCACCGACATCGACGGCGCTCGGCCCCGGCGGCGACGACGACGTCCGGCCCGGTCCGGAGCGTCGTCGGGGCCGCTGCTAGCGTCGCCGATCCGGTCGGGAGACCAGCGGCGGCGACGGCGAGGTGGGTGTGATCGAACGGGTCCTGGTCGCCAACCGCGGTGAGATCGCGCGGCGGGTCATCAGAGGTTGTCGAGCGCTCGGGATCGGGGCCGTCGCGGTCTACAGCGACGCGGACGCCGGCGAGCCCCACGTACACGAGGCCGACGCTTCGGTTCGCCTCGGCCCGGCGCCGGCGCCCGAGAGCTACCTCGACATCGATCGCGTGGTCGCGGCGGCGCGAGCCCAGGGCTGCGATGCGGTCCACCCCGGCTACGGCTTCCTGGCGGAGAGCGCGGCCTTCGCCCGGGCGGTCGTCGAGGCCGGGCTCGCGTTCGTGGGCCCGTCCGCCGAGGTGATCGAGCTGATGGGCGACAAGGCGGCGGCGAAGCGGACGTTGGCGCAGGCCGGGGTCCCCGTCGTGCCGGGTGAGGACCGTGACGACCTCGACCACGACGATCTGGTGGCCGCGGCGCAACGCATCGGGTTCCCGCTGCTGGTCAAGGCCGTCGCCGGTGGCGGAGGCAAGGGGATGCGGGCGGTGCACGGGGCGGGCGAGCTCGACGAGGCGCTCGCCGGGGCCAGACGCGAGGCGGCGGCCGCGTTCGGCGACGACCGCGTGCTCCTCGAGCGTCTGGTCTCACGACCGCGGCACGTCGAGATCCAGGTGCTGGCGGACCGCTACGGGCAGGTCGTCCACCTGTTGGAACGCGAGTGCTCGGTGCAGCGGCGTTACCAGAAGGTCGTCGAGGAGGCTCCCTCCCCGGCCGTGGACGCCGCCCTCCGCGAACGCATGGGTGCCGCCGCGGTCAGGGCCGCCGAAGCGGTCGGCTACGAGGGCGCTGGCACCGTGGAGTTCCTGCTCGACGCCACCAGCCTGGACGGCGCGGAGCCCGCCTTCTTCTTCATGGAGATGAACACCCGGCTGCAGGTGGAGCATCCGGTCACCGAGATGGTCACCGGCCTCGACCTCGTGGCCCTGCAGCTGCAGGTCGCCGCCGGCAAGCCGTTGCCGATCACCCAGGACGACGTTCGCGTGGACGGCCACGCGATCGAGGTGCGCCTGTACGCGGAGGACCCGGTCGAGCAGCTGCCGCAGGTCGGCGAGATCGTGGGCCTGGACCTGCCCTCGGGGCCCGGCATCCGGGTCGACGCGGGCATCGCGCGCGGGAGCCGGGTCACCCGCCACTACGACCCCATGCTCGGCAAGCTCGTGGTCCACGCGCCCGACCGGCCGGCCGCCTGCGAGCGCCTCAGCGAGGCACTGGCGGCGACCAGCGTCCGCGGGGTCACGACCAACCTCGAGCTCCTGGCGGCCATCGTGGGCCACGAGCGCTTCCGGGCGGGCGCGTTGACCACCTCGTTCATCCCCGACCACCTCGGCTCGTGGCGTCCCTCCCCCGCCCCGCCGGTGTCCCTCGTCGCCGCCGCCGACACGGCCTGTCAGGCGCACCTCGGTATGCCCCGTAGCGGCGACCCGACCTCCCCGTGGGACGGGCTCGGCCCCTTCCGCCCCGGCGGCGTCGGCGGGTGGCGCGTCAACTTCACCGAACCGACGGACTCGAGCGGCACGCACCGGGAGGTGCGCCTGCGCGAGCGCCTCGGCGAGCGCACGGCGGAGCTCGACGGCGAGGAGCAGGTCGTGCCCGCGCCCGCCCCGCCCACGGACCGAACGCTCGGCGTCGACGGCAGCGAACACCTCTGGGTCCACGCCGAGGGGCGGACCGCGCACCTCGTCGTCGAACCGGCGACCCGTCACGGCGACGCGGCCGCGCCGAGCGGCGTGACATCCTTCACCTCGCCGATGCCCGGTTCGGTGCTCGCCCTGCCCGTCTCGACCGGGGACCGGGTCGCCGCGGGTACCACGCTCGCCCTCGTCGAGGCCATGAAGATGGAGCATCCCGTGGTGGCACCCACCGCCGGCACGATCGGTGCGATCCACGTGCAGGTGGGCGACCCGGTCGACGGGGGCTCGCCACTGCTCGAGTTCGAGCCGTCGACCGAGGCGCCCGAGGACACGCCCGACGACGAGCCCCCACGGGCGCGGCCATGACCCTGCCCGAGCGCGTGACGATCGTCGAGGTCGGCCCGCGCGACGGGCTCCAGAACGAACCCGGCACCGTCGCCACCGACGTCAAGATCGGGTTCGTCGACCGGCTCTCCCGGGTCGGGCTCCCCGTCGTCGAGGTGACCTCGTTCGTCCACCCGGACTGGGTGCCCCAGCTCGCCGACGGCGCGGAGGTGCTGGCCGGGATGAGCCCGGTCGAGGGGGTCCGCTACCCGGTCCTGGTCCCGAACGAGCGGGGGTTGGACCGAGCGCTCGAGGCGGGCGTGCGGGAGATCGCCGTGTTCGCCGCCGCCTCCGAGGAGTTCAGCCGACGCAACCTCAACCGCTCCATCGACGAGAGCCTGGAGATGTTCGCACCCGTGGTGCGCCGGGCGGGAGCGGCGGGACTGCGCGTCCGCGGCTACGTCTCGATGGTGTGCGGTTGTCCGTTCCAGGGCGAGGTCCCGATCGAGGACGTGGCTCGCGTGACGGTGTCGCTGTTCGAGCTCGGATGCGACGAGGTGTCGCTCGGCGACACCATCGGGGTCGGCACCGTCGGGCAGGTCCACCACCTCGTCGACGAGCTCGCACCCCAGGTGCTCCTGGACCGGCTGGCGGTGCACATGCACGACACCTACGGGCAGGGCCTGGCCAACACGCTGGCCGCGTTCGAAGCCGGCGTCCGGATCGCCGACACCTCCGCGGGCGGACTCGGCGGTTGCCCGTACGCGCCCGGGGCGAAGGGCAACCTCGCCACGGAGGACCTGGTGTACGCCCTGGACGGCTCCGGCGTGGTGACGGGGGTCGACCTCGAGGAGCTGATCGGGGTCACCGCCTGGATGGCCGAACAGCTGGACCGACCGCCCGCCTCACGGGTGGCCGAAGCCGTGCTCGCCCGGCAACGGGCCACCTGACCTCGGTACCCGGACAGCGGACCGCAGGGAGGCTCGGGAGCCGGGCGGGACCTCACGTCAGGTCCTCCCGGGCCAGCTCACCCGCCTCGACGACGCGTTCCAGCGTGGCCCGCACCCGATCCGCGGTCGGCCGTGGCGCACCGCCCGGCGCGGGCGGAGCGCCGCCACCGACCATGGTGAGCACCTCGTCCCTGGCGACGTGCCGGTCCCGCGCACGCCGCAGCGCCCGCACGACCGCCACCACCCGCTCGGCGAGCGCGTCGTCGTCGACGTGCTCCCACCAGGTGCCGCCGCGCTCCCCCAGCGCGACCTTGGCCTCCTGGACCCGCTGGCGGGCGGTTCGCTCCGACCCGTCGTGAGCGTCCTTGACGGCTCGGCGCGCGGACATCAGCTCGTCGACGAGGTGCTGGCGCAGACCCTCCGGGATCGCGGGGTCGCTCGCTCGCCAACGGCGTCCGTCGACGACGATGTGACGTCCGTCCTCGGTGCGCTCGCTCATGGTCGCGCGACGTCCCCCAGCCGGATCGGTGCACCGGAGCCGGGCGAGCCCGGCTCCGGGCGGCGTGCTCGGTTACGCGGCGCGGCGCTGCCGACCGATCTCCGCGAGCTCGTCGACACGGCGCGAGACCGGAGCGGTCAGCTTCTTCAGCTCCTGACGGACCTTGAAACGGCCGCCCTTCTCACGGGTGCCGTCCGGCAGCGAGAGCCGCAGGATGCCACGGATGACCGTGCCGAACTGGTGGTGGAGCGGACCGGCGTGGTACTCGATCCCGTACCGGTCGGCGATCTCGCGCACCTCCTCGGCGATGTCCGCGTAGCGGCGCGCGGGGAGGTCGGGGAAGAGGTGGTGCTCGATCTGGTGGCTGAGGTTGCCCGTCATCAGGTGGAACAGCGGGCTCCCCGTCAGGTTGGCCGACCCGAGCATCTGGCGCAGGTACCAACGCGCACGGGTCTCGTCGACGATGTCCTCCTCGGTGAACATCTCGACACCGTCCGGGAAGTGCCCGCAGAAGATCACCATGAAGGCCCACAGGTTGCGCGTCACGTTGGCAGCCACGTTGCCGCTGAGCACCACCGGCGCCGTCGGTCCCCCCAGGAGGGGGAACAGCACGTAGTCCCGGAGGGCCTGCTTGCCCGCCTTGGCGCGGATCGCCGCCGCGAGCGGCTTGGCCTCGTCCAGCGGGTGGTCACCCTCGAGCATCTCCTCCATCTCGAGGCCGTGCAGCGCGATGCCGTACTCGAAGATGAACGCCAGCACGAGCGCCGTGACCGGGTTCGCCAGGTCGCGGGCCCGCCAGGGCTGCTGGTCGGTCACCCGCAGGACCCCGTAGCCGACGTCGCGGTCCTTGCCGACGACGTTGGTCCACGTGTGGTGGATGACGTTGTGGCCGCTCTTCCACTGCGTCGAGGGCGCGGGGATGTCCCACTCGTACGCCCGCGAGTTGATCTGCGGGTCGTCCATCCAGTCGTACTGGCCGTGGAGGACGTTGTGGCCGATCTCCATGTTGTCGAGGATCTTCGACAACGCGAGGGCGGCGACGCCACCCACCCAGGCGGGCGGCAGCACGCCGAACTGCAACATGGCGCGTCCGGCGACCTCGAGGTTCTTCTGCAGGCGGATCATGCGACGGATGTAGTTCGCGTCGACGTCGCCGAGGTCGTCCTCGTGACGCTGACGGATCGCGTCGAGCTCGCGGCCGAACTCCTCGACCTGGTCGGCCGTGAGGTGGGCCGCCGACGGCGGCAGGCGGAACGGCGCCGGGGTGAGTCCGACGGGCAGCGCCTCGGGGACGGGTGCGTTGGCTGGAACGTCGTCGTGCAGTGCGGTAGCGGCCACGGTGGGCTCCTCGAGATGGTCGGTGGGTGGTGTCGTTGAAGTCGGTCGTGGGCGCGCGTCGACGCGGGGCGTCACGGCGCCGGGGGCGTCAGAGGTCCATCACGACGTCGCCGGCCGCGACGGAGACGCAGACCTGGACGTTCTCGTCCGGACGGTCGGAGCGACGGCCGTTGCGCAGGTCGATGGTGGAACCCGACTCCTTGTGTCGGGTGCACGTGTGGCAGATGCCCATGCGGCAGCCGAACTCCGGGGTCAGGCCCTCGTCCTCGGCCTGTTCGAGCAACGTGCGACCGTCGTCGTCGCGCTCGAGGCCGCTCGCCGCGAAGGTCAGGCGTCCGTCACCCGGTCCAGCGGTGGCCTGCAGGGGCGGTGGCGTGAACCGTTCGACCTGCAGCCGTGCGTCGGCGCCGTTCGCGCGGTAGTGGTCCTCGACCGCGTCGACGAGCCCGCTCGGTCCGCACGCGAAGGCGGGGACATCGAGGTGGTCGGGCACCAGCTCGTCCAGGTGGCTCGGGGAGAACCGCCCGGTGAGTGGTCCGCTGGCTCCCGCCGAGGTGGTGACGACCACGACCTCGGCGTCGGGCAGCCGGTCCGCGAGCCGGTCGAGATCCTCGGCGAACGCGACGTCGTCCTCGGTCCGCGCGTAGTGCAGGAAGGTGACGCGTCCGGGGTGGCCCTCGTCGGCGAGCGTGCGCAACATCGACGCCATCGGCGTGATGCCGCTGCCGCCGCTGAGGAGCAGCAACCGGTCCGGTCGCGGCTCCGGCAGGACGACGTCACCGGTGGCCTCGGAGCACGCCAGCACGTCCCCTGGCGCCACCCGGCGGGTGAGGTGGCCGGAGACGAAACCACCCTCCTTGCGCTTGACCGTGATCGTGAACTGGCCATCGGCTCGGTGCGCCGAGGAGGACACGGAGTACGTGCGGGTGTGGAGCACGCCGTCGATCTCGATGCCGAGCCGGACGTGCTGCCCCGCGCTCGAACCCTGCCACCGGTGGTCGGGGCGCAGCGTGAGCGTGACCGTGTCGGGGGTCTCCGGCGTCACGTCGGTGACCACGGCCCGCCCCCCTTCCAGGGACCACAGCGGGTTGATGGCCGCGAGGTAACGACTCGGGCCGTGCGGCGTGGTGAGACCGGTCACCACCCCGCTGCCGAGCACGCGACGCACGGGTGCGGGAAGCGGGCCGGTGCGTCCGAGCAGCGGTGCGCCGGCACGCCGCGAGGCCGGGCGAGCCGCGGTGGAGCGAGGAGACAAGGAGTGGGCCGTCCATCAGAAGTTACGGTTACGTAAGCGTACTGTGGAGCCGGGACGTCCCAGGGTCAAGCCGCCCACACGCGTCGTTCGGCCACCCCCGACAGCGGCGCCCCGCTACGCGCGCGCATCCTCCAGCAGCCCCTGCAGCGAGGACTCGGTCAGCTCCCCCACCACCCGACCGGCCAGCTGTCCGTCGGCGTCGAAGACGACCGTGGTCGGCATGCCGCGACCTCCCACCTCGAAGGCCACGTCGCCGTCGAGGTCGTGGAGCGTCGCGAAGTCGACGCCGAACTCCTCGACGAACTCCTCGCCGTCCTCGAGCTGGTCCTGGTGATCGACGCCGAGGAAGGTCACGTCCGGGTTCGCCGCCTCGGCCTCGACCAGCATGGGCATCTCGGACCGGCAGGGCCCGCACCAGCTCGCGAAGATGTTGACCAGCGTCGGTCGGTCCTCCTCGGCCTCACGGGCGACGAAGGCCGCGGCCTCCGGCCAGCCGCCCGAGAAGAGCCGCGCGTCCCGTGGTGGGACCTCGTCGGGGGCCGGCGCGAGGGTGGCGTCCACGCGATCGCTCGCCACGGGGCCGCCCCCACCACCCGACGGCGCACCGAAGTCGACGGTCTCCTGGCCCGAGCCGCACCCGAGGAGCAGCATCGCCGCCGCGGCGGCGAGCAGCAGCGGACGCGGACGCATGATCGACCCTCCGGGTGCCGACGACGGCGCGCTCCGCGCCGATCCCGGTCCCGGCCGACGGTACCGAACGCCCTCCACGGGCTCCGCCGCCGGACCCGACGTCAGCCCCTGGAGGGGACCTCGGCCAGGACGTCCCGCGACGCCTCCAGGAAGGCGTCGACCTCGCCCGGCGTGCCGACCGAGACCCGGATCTGTTCCGGGAGGTCGTACGGCAGCAGTGGGCGCACCCCGACGCCGTGCGCGGCGTACGCCTCCGAGATCGGGCCACTCTCGGTGCCGAGCTCGAGCGTGAGGAAGTTGCCGAGACCATCCGTGAACGGCACACCGAGCTCCCGGAGACCGGCAGCCATCCGCTCTCGACCCTCGAAGGTGCCGCTGATGGTGCGCTGGAGGTGCTCCGTGTCGCCCAGGCTCGCGATCGCCGCCGCCTGGGCGGGGGCCGTGACGTTGAACCGGGGGCGGCGCGCGTCGATGGCACCGACGAGGTCGGCCCCACCGGAGACCAGGCCGACCCGCAGGCCGGCGATCGCGTACGCCTTGGAGAAGGTCTGCAGGGACAGCAGCCGCGGGTGCTCGAGCCCGAGCTCCGCGACGGTCCGGTAGCCGCGCTGACCCGACGCGAAGTGGTGGTAGGCCTCGTCGATCACGATGGTGACGTGCTCCGGCAGGCCCTCGACCAGCGAGCGCAACTGCTCGCCGGTCAGGTGCGTGCCCGTCGGGTTCCCGGGGTTGTCGACAGCCACGACCCGCGTGTTGGGGGTGACCCGGGCGAGCAGCTCGTCGACGTCCCGTCCGTAGCCGTCCGCGTCGAGGGTCGCGGGTCCACCCGCGGGGACCTCCACGTAGGTGGCCTGCGCGTTCCGAGCCGCGAGCCGGTAGACGATGAAGGATCGCTCGAAGGCGAGCACCTCGGCCGTGCCCTCACCGCCGCGGCAGGCCTCCGGGATCAGGTCCATCAGGATCGCCGCGGAACCCGATCCGACCGAGACCTCGCCGACGGCGACACCGAGGTGCTCGGCCAACGCGGTGCGCAGCGCGACGGCCTGGTCGTCGGGGTACCGGTGCCCCTCCGCCAGCGCGGCGGTCGCCGCCTCGACGGCGGCGGGCGAGGGCCCGAACGGCGACTCGTTCGACGACAGCCGCACGGCCATCCCGGGTGGTGGGCCGACGGCGGCGGACGATGCGCTACTCACGTACCGGACTCCCTGCTGGTCGGGCCGGGAGGCTACCCGCAGCCGCTCCCGACGCCGCGGTCGGGACCGTGGCCCGATTCGTCACCGTCCGCAGCCGCCCGGGACGGTCGAACCCGCCAGGACACCGACGCGGCGCGTCACCGTGTCAGAGGTAGAGACCGGTCGCGTTCTCGCGATCCGAGGAGGCGACGGCGTGGACGTCGCGTTCCCGCACGATCAGGTAGGGCTCACCCTGCACGTCCACCTCGATGGCGTCGTCGGGGAGGTAGAGGATCTCGTCGCCCGTGGTCACGTGGCGCACGTGCGGTCCCACCCCGATCGTCTGGCCCCAGATGCCCTTGCGATCGACCGACTGTGCCGTGGCGGGGATGAGGATGCCGGCCTTCGTCCGCCGCTCGGCGTCGCCCGGCGGCGCCACCAGGACGCGGTCACCGAGCACCGCGACGGCGCGGCGGGTCTCGGCGTGCGGGTCGGCGTGTTCGTTCGAGGGAGCCATGGCGGGACGGTACCCGCGCCCGCGCCCGACCCCGTCGCGCCGACCGGACCGTGCGAGACCAGGCCGCCACGGGGCCGGCCGACCCCGATCAGCGAGGCGCGACGTAGGTGTGAGCCGCGACGTGCGGCGGCAGGGCGGCATCGTGCACGCTGCCGGCGACCAGGACCCAGCCGTCGGCGTGGCGTTGCAGCTCGGCGTCACGACCGGGGACGAAGCCGCAGTTCTGCAGCAGCTGCAACGCCTCGTCGTCGCCCTCGAGCGTCTCCGTGATCCGCACGATGTGCACCGGACCGACCGGGGCCTCGCTCAGCACCACGGCATCCGCCTGTGACGGCCGGTTGACCGAGCCCGGGATCGGGTTGCCGTGCGGGCACGTCCCCGGGTCACCGAGGAGGTCGAGCAGACGCTCCTCGACGTCGTCGGAGAGCACGCCCTCCCAGCGCTCGGCCTCGTGGTGGACCTTCCACCACTCCAACCCGATCACGTCGGCCAGCAGCCGTTCGGTCAGACGGTGGCGGCGCACGGCCGAGAAGGCGACCTCGCGACCGGTCTCGGTGAGCGCCAGGGCGTCACCGACGACCCGTGCGGTGCCCGCGTCGAGCAACCGGCGGATGGCCGCGTCGATGTCCCGGCTCGCGACGGGGATGCGCGCGGCGAGGTGCTCGCCGCCGATCGGTTCACCGCGCTCGTCGAGCTCGAGCAGGACCTCCAGGATCTCGGTCACCACGGCGTCGACGTCGGCCGAGCTGGTGGGCGATGCAGAGGAGGCGGGGACCGGTGGGAACCGCTCGGGCCAGGCCGCGACCCGGGGGCGGTCGACGGAGCCGGTGCGGGCGGTCGCCGTGTCGGTGGTCACGCGAGCTCCGTGGACGGTGTCGGGACCAGAGGGACTGGGCTGGGCACGGCACCATGGTCGTGTGCTTCAGCGTCATGGCACCGCAGGGGGTTCCGGGGGGTGGTGGCGGTCCCCGAACGCCCTCGGCTCCCGACCACCCTCCAGTGAAGGGTAGCCTAACCTACCAGGCCGGTCGATCCGGGCCCGGACCGGCTCCCGCATCCGGACCCTGCCCGCCCCACCAGGACCGACGACCGGATCCGGACCCCGCCCGCTTCACCACGACCGAAGCCCGGTTCCGGACCCTGCCCGCCCCACCACGACCGACACCCGGAGCCCGTGTGTCCGAGCTGGACCCGTCCGAGACGACACCGGTCGACCCGGCGTCGCTCGCCCTGTCGTGCCGGGGGCTGGTCAAACGCTTCGGCGCCACGACGGCCGTCGACGGTGTCGACCTGGACGTGCCGCGCGGCAGCCTCACGGCGCTGCTCGGCCCGTCGGGCTGCGGCAAGACCACGGTGCTGCGCATGGTGGCGGGGCTCCTCGATCCGGACGCCGGCACGATCGACATCGACGGTCGGCGGGTCACCGGGCCCGCGCGGACCGTGCCACCGGAGCGTCGCAACGTCGGCATGGTCTTCCAGGACTACGCGCTGTTCCCCCACCTCTCGGTCGTCCGCAACGTCGCCTACGGGTTGCGTGGCCGCTCGCGCCGGGAGCGCCGTCGTCGGGTGGACGAGGCGCTCTCGCTGGTGGGGCTGAGCGAGCTCGGGGACCGTCTGCCGACGGCGTTGTCCGGCGGCCAGCAGCAACGGGTCGCGCTGGCCCGGGCGCTGGCGCCCGAACCCGACCTGGTGCTGCTCGACGAGCCCTTCTCCAACCTGGATGCCTCTCTCCGGGCGAGCGTCCGCGAGGACGTTCGACGCATCCTGCATGCGGCGGAGCAGACCGCGGTCTTCGTCACCCACGACCAGGAGGAGGCGCTCTCGCTCACCGATCGTGTCGCGGTCATGGAGGCCGGCCGTATCCACCAGCTGGCCGACCCGCAGACGCTCTACACGCGCCCGGCGACGCGGTTCGTCGCGGAGTTCGTGGGCGAGGCCGACGTGCTGCCCGGTCGGCGGGCCGGCCGCTACCTCGTCGACACGCCGATCGGGCGCCTGCCCACCGCTCGGCCGCTGGAGGGCATGGACGTCGCGGTCGTGATCCGACCCGAGTCGCTGCGACTGCGAGGCCGCTTGGACGGCGCCGGCGAGGTCGCGGCGATCTCCTACTTCGGCCACGACCAGCTCGTGCAGGTCACGGTCGCGGACGGCCACGTCCTGCGGTCGCGGCGCGGCCCGCACCTGGACCTCGAGCGTGGCGACCGGGTCGCGTTGGAGGTCCTCGGGCCCGTCGTCGCGTTCGACCACGACGCGGATCCGTCCGGGACACCCGATGCCGCAGCGAGCGGGACCGTGGCCGCCTCGGCCTGACGACCGGCCACCGATACCCGGTTCACCCGTCCACGTCCTCGACGGTGAACGCGCCCTCGCGACGCGGATCGAGCGCGCCGCCGACCGTGCCGCGATCGTGGTCGATCTCGAGGGCCTGCACGGACCCGAAGTAGTACGGCGGCGTCGGCTCCTCCAGGCCGGCGTAGCCGCGATCGAGCAACGAGGCCGCGACGCCGTCGTCGGGGAGGGTCTCGAACTCGAGCACGTCACCCTCGAGGTGGTAACGGGGCGCTTCGACCGCGGCGTCGAGTGGCTCGCCGTGCAGCCCCCAGCGCACCAGCACGTTGCCGAGGATCGTGGGGATCCGGCGGCCACCGGGCGATCCGATCCCGAGCACCGGTCGTCCCTGGTCGTCCAGCACCATCACGGGCAGGCTCCAGCTGACCGAGCGGCGTCCGGCCTCGGGCTCGTTGTTCGTGCCACCGATCGAGAAGCGTCGCAGCTGGTCGTTGAGGAAGAACCCGAGCTCGCGCTGGCCGGAACCCCAGAAGTTGGTCAGGGTGTTGGTCATGGAGACCACGGTGCCGTCCTCGTCCACAGCGGTGACGTGCGTCGTGTTCGCCGCCGTGACCGGGGAGGCGGCGCCGGCCAGCAGGCTGCCATCGTCGATGTCGGCCGCCAGCTCGGCGTTGACCTCGGGGTCGACCAGGGTCTCGACCGGGACGTCGACGAAGTCCGGGTCCCCGAGCTCGGCGTCGATCGTGCGATCGGCGACCCGCCAGGCCATCGCCATGCGGTGGAGATGGTCCGCCGAGCCGGGGGCCGGCGACCCGACGTCGAGCGCCTCGGCCACCTGGAGCTGCTGGACGAACGCGGCCCCCGGCAGCGGAGGTGCCGCACCCACCACCTCGAGATCGCCGAAGACGCCCCGTGGCGGCTCCGATCGTTGGACCTCGTAGGCCTCGAGGGAGTCGACGTCCACCCCGTCCACCGAGTCGGCCAACCGGGCGCCGAGATCGCCGCCGTAGAAGGCGCCGGGCCCCTCGTCCGCGATCGTGCGCAGCGTGTCGGCCAGCTCGGGCTGCACCAGTTGGTCGCCGGCGTCGAGCGGTGAGCCGTCCGGGAACAGCTCCGGCAGCTCACCCTCCGGCAGGCGCGACCGGGCGGAACGCAACTGGTCCGCCAGGATGCCCGTGGTGCCGACGCCGTCCTCGGCCAGCTCGATCGAAGGTGCGAGCAGATCCTCCCATGCCAGCGCACCGTGCTCCTCGTGCAGCTGCGCCATGCCGGCGACGAAACCGGGGATGCCGGTCTCGCTCGCCGGCACGGTCCCGTCCGCGGCGACCACCTCGCGGTAGTCGTACGCCTCGGGCTCCTGGTCGGGCCCCGCGAGCAGCGCCGCGCCACCGCCGCCCAGCCCGGAGGCGAACGGTTCCACGACGCTGACCGCGAACGCCGCCGCGACGGCTGCGTCCACGGCCGTCCCACCCTCCCGGAGCATCGCCAGCCCGGCCTGCACCGCCGCTTCGTCGCCCGCGCTGACGCCGTGCTCGGTGAGCTGTGTCCGGTCGTCCTCGGAACCCTCGTCGAGGGCGTCCGCATCACCGTCCGCGGGCCCGTCGTCCGGGGCGGGCAGGTCGGGATCGTCCTCCGGCTCGGGCTCGGGCGCGTCGTCCGCGTCCGGCTCCGGCTCGGGTGGCGTTGCGGGGGCCGGCTCGTCAGCGGGCGTCTCCGGCGAGGGTTGTCCACCGGGGGTGCACGCACCCGCCACCAGGACCAGGACGGCCACGGTGGCGGCAGCGCCCGTGGAGCGGCCCACCCTTCCGCGGTGCATCGAGCTCCCCATCGCTGGCAGTACGGGACGTTCGGGCCGCGTGACCAGGTCACCGGGCCACGAGGAGACCGGCGGGCTCGACCCGTGCCCGGCGAGGGTAGGGAGCGCCGGTCGGGCGGCCGTCCGGTCACGCGACCTGCCCGGCCACCGGCCGGCTCACCGAGGAGGCCCCGCCCTGCACCCGTAGCCTCGACCAGAAAGCCGCCACGCGGCTCGCATCCTCGATCAGAGTCACGCGACGCGGCTCGCATCCGACCCGCGTGAGCCGGCTCGCACGGCCCCGACGCCGAACGTCCCGGCCCAGAAGGCTCCGCCGCCACACGCCCCCGGTCCAGACCGCTGCCGCCACACGCCCCGGTTCAGACCGCTCCGACGCCAGACGCCCCGGCCCGGACGGTTCCGCCCCACGTCCACCTCGGTGCCGACGAAAGCCCCTGATGCTGTCTCCCGCCCGAGCCTCCGGCACCAGGCCGTCGCGCTCCGTCGCGACCGGCCACGTGCTGGGCGTGCACGTGGCGCGTGCACTCGCCCTGCTCGGGATGCTCGCCGTCCACCTCGGGCCGACCGGGTCCGAGGGTCTGTTGGGCCGCCTCTACGCGATCCCCCACGGGCGGGCGTCGCTGCTGTTCGTGCTCGTCGCCGGCATCGGGGTCTCCCTGCTGGCACGTTCCCCGCGAGCGGACGGCCGTACGATCGGGGCCACGCTGCTGTGGCGGGCCACCATCCTGCTGCCGCTCGGCTTGTTGCTCCAGCCGCTCGACCACGGCGTGAACGTGATCCTCGCGCAGTACGCAGTGCTGTTCCTGGTCGCGCTCCCCGCGCTCCTGCTCCCCGACCGCGGATTGCTCACGGCGGCGGTCACGGTCGGCGTCCTCGGACCGGCGGCGATCCTGTGGGGCCAGATCACGCGGCCGTCCGTCTTCACGCGTGACGCCGTGCTCTGGGGCGAACCGTTGGGGGATCTCCTGCACGGGCTGGTCCTCTCCGGGCCCTACCCCCTGGTCACCTGGACGGCCCCGCTGCTGCTCGGCATGTGGCTGGGACGCCAGGATCTGCGAGCGCCCGCGTTCGTGCGACGGCTGGTGTTCGTCGGCGGCGCGTTCGCGCTCGCCGCCGTGGCGACCTCGCACCTGCTGGTCGCCGTCCTCGGCGCCCCCAGCGGCCCGACGTCGCTGGACCGGCTCGTGATCAGCGCCGCCCACAGCCAGATGCCGCTGTGGCTGGTGGGCGGGACGGCTGCCGCCGTGGCCGTGCTGGGTGCCAGTCTGTGGCTTGCCGAACGCGCTCCTCTACTGGTCCAGCCACTGGTGGCCACGGGCACGCTCGCGTTCACGATCTACGTCGGGCACCTGATCGTGCTCGCCGTGGCCGGTGCGGCGTTCGTGTCCGACGAGGTGCTGCCAGCCGCCGCGACCATGCTGGGCGTCACGGCCGTCCTGTCGACGGGCTCGATCCTGTGGACCGCCAACGTGGGCCGTGGGCCGCTGGAGCGCATCCTGCGGCCACCGCGATGGCTCACCGGCGCAGCTCAGCCGAGCTCGCGCCGCTCCCGGATCATGGCCACCCCGAGCGGCACGGAGCCCAGCAGGATCAGCAGCAGCGCCGGCACCGACGCCCGCGTGTAGAACGCCTCGGCCGTGGCCGACCAGACCCGGGTCGCCAGCGTGTCGTAGCCCGTGGGGGCGAGCAGCAGCGTCGCCGGGAGTTCCTTCAGCGCGGTGAGGAACACCAGCGCTCCCCCGGCCAGGGCGCCACGGCGAGCGAGCGGCAGCGTGACGCGCCCGAGGGTGCTGAGGCGCGAGGAGCCGAGCGTCCGCGCCGCGGCCTCCACGTTCGGGTTGACCTGCAGGAGCGAGGAGCGGATGGAGCCGACGGCCTGCGGGAGGAAGAGGACCACGTAGGCGAAGACCAGCATCGCCAGCGTCTGGTACAGCGGTGTGGCGAGCCGGATCCCGAAGAAGACCAGCGCGAGCGCCACCACGATGCCGGGCAGCGCGTAGCCGGTGAACGAGGCCCGCTCGATCAGACGTGCCCACCGGGAGGTGGAGCGGGAGGACCAGATCGCGATCGGCAGGGCCGCCAGCACCCCCGCCGCGGCGCCGAGCCCGGCCGCCAGGAGGCTGCGACCCGCGGCGCCGATGGCCACGTCGAACCGTTCGCCGGCCTGAAGCCCCCGCACGAGCCAGTAGCCGATCACGGTCACCGGTGTCACCAGCCCGAGCGCCACGATCGCGCTGCACAGCGCGGTCGCGGGCCACCGCCAGCGCCGCAACGGGACGCGCGGCGCCGCGCGGGTCGGCCCCCGTGCGCCGAACTGGCCGCCGCGGTCCCGGGCGGTGCGAGCCTCGAACACGATGATCGCGATGGTCATGCCCACGAGCAGCAGGCCGAGCAGGGCCGCCGGCGCCCGGTCGAACGCGCTGCGGTACTGCAGGTACAGCCCCCGCGTGAAGGTCGAGTACCGCAGGATCGAGACCGCGCCGAAGTCGCTCAGGACGTAGAGCGTCACGAGCAGACCACCGGCGGCTGCGCTCGCCCGCAGCTGCGGCACCGTCACCTTCAGGAACGTGCGCACGGGCCCGTGTCCGAGCAGCCGGCTCGCCTCCTCGAGGGAGGGATCGAGACCACGGAGCGACGCCTGGACCGTGATGAGCACGTACGGGAAGCTGAACAGCGTGAGCGCGACGTACGCGCCCCAGAAGCCGTACGGGCTGGGCGCGACCACCCCGAACCAGTCCTCGATCAGCCCGCCACGAGCGAACGCGGCCACCAGCGCGAACGCCCCGACGTAGGTCGGGATCACCAGCGGCAGGGCCGTGGCGATCGCGAAGAAGCGGCGTGCCGGGAGGTCGCTGCGGACCGTCAGCCACGCCAACGGGACCCCGAGCAGCAGGCTCGTCGCCGTGACGCTCGCCGCCAGCAGCAAGGTGCGTCCCGCCAGCCGCGCCGTCTCGGCGTCCAGGACGATGTCGAGGATGCGCTCCCCCGGCAGATCGCTGGCGGCGACCACGAGGTAGACGGCCGGGGCCAGCATGGCGACCGCGACCAGCACGGCGGGGACCCACACCAGCGGGTGGGTCCCCGCGCTGCGCCGAGGCCCGGACCACCTCGCCTCCGCGTCGGCAGCCGCGTCCGGTGACAGACGCGGCTGACGAGGGGTGGCGGGAGCCGGGGATCCGGTGGACATCATGCCGACCGTACCCCGACCCCCGGACCGCTCACCGGAGGGCGCCGGTCTCCTGCAGCAGCTCCAGCGTCCCCTGGAGGTCCTCGAGGTCGCTCAGGTCGACATCGGGCGGGTCGATCTCCTCGAGCGACGGCAGTTCCGGCGACTCGATCCCGTCACGGATCGGGAACTCGACCGTGTCGGCGTTCTGGCCGAAGTACTCCTGCACCTCGTCGCTGAGCAGGTAGCGCACCAGCTCGACCGAGGCCTCGGGCTGCTCGGAGGTCTCCAGCACGCCCATCCCCGCGATGTTGACCAGGCCGCCGATGTCACCGGGCAGGTACTTGTTCTCGACGTTGAAGTCGGGGTCCTCCGCGAGGAAGCGGAAGAGGTAGTAGTGGTTGGTGATCCCGACCTCCACCTCACCGCGCGAGACGCCCTCGACGATGGCCGTGTTGTTCTCGAACTCGGCGGCGCCGTTGTCGATCATGCCCTCGAGCCACTCGCGGGCGACGTCCTCGCCCTCCTCGACCCGGAGTGCGGTGACGAAGGCCTGGAACGACCCGTTGGTCGGCGCCCAGCCGACCCGGCCCTCCCACTCGGGTTCGGTGAGCTCCATCACCGAACCGGGGACCTCGTCCTCGGACAGCTCGTCGGTGTTGTAGGCCAGCACGCGGACGCGACCGCTCGTGCCCGTCCACTGCCCGTCCCGCGACCGGAAGGCCTCGTCGACCTGATCGAGCACGTCCTCCGGCAGCTCGGCCAGGAGCCCTTGGGCCTCCAGGGCACCGAGCCCTCCGGCGTCCTGCGCGAAGTAGACGTCCGCGGGGCTCGCGTCACCCTCCTCGGTGATGGTGGCCGCGAGCTCGGCGGTGTCGCCGTAGCGCACGTCCACCTCGATGCCGGTCTCCTCGGTGAAGTCGTCGAACAGGAACCCGACGAGTTCCTCGTTGCGACCCGAGTAGACGGTGATCGGTCCCTCGGCGTCGTTCGCGGCCTCCTCGGCCGCGTCGTCCTCGGCGCCATCACCCTCGTCGGTGGCCTCCGGGTCGTCGGCGTCGTCCGCCCCGTCCCCGACGTCCTCCGTCTCGTCCTCGGCGTCCACGTCCTCCGTCGTCGCGTCGGTGTCGTCACCGTCGGGCTCGGACTCGTCAGCTCCGCAGGCGGTTGCCACGAGGCTCATAACGGCCAGGCCGGCCAGCCAGCGACGGGTTCGGGACGTTCTCATGGGGCGGTCCTCCAGGTGGTCGGGAGCGGCGCCACCGTTCCTCGGGGTGACTTAGGTGAGCCTAACCACAGTCCGCGCGCCTCGGCAACCGCGCCCCCTGGCCGACCGACGGGACCGCTCGGCATCGTGCGACCGCGACCGCCCGGCACCGTGCGACCGGGACCGCCGGCACCGTACGACCGGGACCGCCGGCGTCGTGGGACGCGGGGAACGACTACTTTCACCCGTTCCGACGACCGGGCGAGGACACGGCCACGCCGGAACGCCGACCGCGACGAGGGATCGATCCGTCCATGACCAAGATCATCTACACCTACACCGACGAGGCGCCGGCGCTGGCCACGGAGTCCCTGTTGCCGGTCATCGAGGCCTTCGCCCAGGCGGCCGGCGTCGAGGTCGAGACACGCGACATCTCGCTCGCGGGTCGCATCGCCGCGCAGTTCCCCGATCACCTGACGGCCGAACAGCGGGTGGACGACGCGCTCGCCGAGCTGGGTGAGCTCACCCGCTCGCCGGAAGCGAACATCATCAAGCTGCCCAACATCAGCGCCTCGCTGCCGCAGCTGAAGGAGGCGATCCGCGAGCTGCAGCAGGCCGGTTACGCGGTCCCCGACTACCCCGAGGATCCGTCCACCGACGAGGAGCACGACGCGCGCGAGCGCTACGACCGGGTCAAGGGCAGCGCGGTCAACCCGGTCCTGCGGCAGGGCAACTCGGACCGTCGCGCACCCGCCGCGGTGAAGGCGTACGCCCGCAAGTACCCGCACCCGATGGGTGAGTGGTCATCGGACTCGCGTTCCCACGTCGCCACCATGTCCGACGGCGACTTCCGCTCCTCAGAGCGCTCCCTGACCGTGGCCGACGCCGACGACGTCCGCATCGAGCTGGTCGACCGGGACGGCGAGGTGACGGTGCTCAAGGACTCGACGCCGCTCGAGCCCGGCGAGGTGATCGATGCCGCGGTGATGTCGCGCTCGGCGCTGGTCGACTTCCTCCGCGAGCAGATGGCGGACGCCCGGGAGCAGGGGGTGCTGTTCTCCATCCACCTCAAGGCCACGATGATGAAGATCTCCGATCCCATCATCTTCGGTCACGCCGTGCGGGTGTTCTTCGCCGACGTCTTCGACGAGCACCAGGAGACCTTCGACTCGCTCGGCGTCTCGGCCAACGACGGCATCGCCAGCTTGCTCTCGGCGATCGGATCGCTCCCCGAGGATGAGCGGCACAGGATCGAACAGGACCTGCAAGCGGCGTACGACTCGGGTCCGCCCCTGGCCTACGTCGACTCCCGACGGGGCATCACGAACCTGCACAACCCCAACGACATCATCATCGACGCGTCCATGCCGCCCATGATCCGGGATTCCGGCAAGCTCTGGAACGCGGACGACGAGCAGGAGGACGGCAAGGCCGTCATCCCGGACTCGAGCTACGCCGCCCTGTACGCGGAGACGATCGAGGACTGCCGCCGCAACGGCGCCCTCGATCCGACCACGATGGGCAGCGTGCCCAACGTGGGGCTGATGGCACGCAAGGCGGAGGAGTACGGCTCGCACGACAAGACCTTCGAGATCCCCGCCGACGGCACGGTGCGAGTGGTCAGCAGCATCGACCAGACCCTGCTCGAGCACGAGGTGGAGCAGGGCGACATCTGGCGCATGTGCCAGACCAAGGACGACGCCATCCGCGATTGGATCAAGCTGGCGGTCGAGCGCGCTCGCGCGAGCGGCTCGCCAGCGATCTTCTGGCTGGACGAGACCCGCCCGCACGACGCGGAGCTGCTGGCCAAGCTCGAGCGGGAGCTGTCGCAGCACGACACCGACGGGCTGGACCTGCGGGTCCAACCGGTCGCAGAGGCCACGAGGACCACCCTCGAACGCGCGCGTGCCGGCGAGGACACGATCTCGGTCACCGGCAACGTCCTGCGCGACTACCTCACGGACCTGTTCCCGATCCTGGAGGTCGGCACCAGCGCGAAGATGCTCTCGATCGTGCCGTTGATGGCAGGTGGCGGCCTGTTCGAGACGGGCGCCGGCGGCTCGGCTCCGAAGCACGTCAAGCAGTTCGTCGAGGAGAACCACCTCAGGTGGGATTCGCTCGGTGAGTTCCTCGCCCTGGCCGCGTCGTTCGACCACCTCGGTGAGCGCTTCGACAACGTGGCGGCGTCCGTGCTGGGGGCGACCCTCGACGAGGCGACGGCCGAGTTCCTGGAGAAGGGCCGCTCCCCGTCACGCAAGGTCGGCGAGCTCGACAACCGGGGCAGCCACTTCTACCTCGCGCTCTACTGGGCGCAGGCCCTCAGCCGTCAGGATCAGGACGAACGAATCGCGGCCACCTTCGCTCCGTTGGCCGAGAAGCTGTCCGCGGCCGAGTCCACGATCCTGGACGAGCTCAGCGAGGTGCAGGGCGGGTCGGTCGACATCGGCGGCTACTACTGGCCGGACCGGTCGCTGGTGGCCGACGCGATGCGACCGAGCCGGACCCTCAACGAGGCACTGGACGGATTCCGAGCCTGACGTCGCCGCCGCTGACGCCGGTGCACCGCGGGCGAGGGATCGCGGTGACCGGCCAGCCGTGACCCCTCACCGCGGCGCAGCCACGCCGGTCGGAAGCGCCGATCGGCGAGGATCAGCGCATGGCTGGCTGCCGCCCTGCTCGCGCTCGCGACCGGCGTCGTGACCGACGACCGCATGGCGTCGGCGTGATCCGGGAACGAGGGCGGCGACGCCGTGAGCTCCCTTGCTGGCGCACCGGTGCACAGGGCCGTGTCCTCGGTGGTCGACAACGACGCAGCCCGCGCCGGAGCGCGGGCTCTGTCGTGTCGCGTCCCGTCCTCGACCCTCAGCCATGCTCTGGCCCGGGGGTCGGGTCGGTCGCGTCGTCGTCCACGCCCTGACTCCGGGCTGCGAACGACGGCGCCGCCGGTGCAGTGCTCCGGCGGCGCCGAGGGACCGGGGTTCCGAGCGCCTTCGGCGCTCACCCGGGAGGAACGAGGATCAGACGTCGTCGTCTTCGTCGTCGACGTCGTCCTCGAGGTCGTCGTCCATGTCGTCGGCGTCGTCATCGAGGTCGTCCGCGTCGTCCGCGTCGTCCTCCATGTCCTCCGCGTCGTCCTCGACCGCGTCGTCGTCCTCGACACCGTCGTCCTCGAGGCCGTCGTCCTCGAGGCCGTCATCCTCTTCGAGGCCGTCGTCCTCGACACCGTTGTCGTCGAGGCCGTTGTCGGTCGCGTCGTCGTCGCAGGCGACCACGCCGAAGGAGAGGGCGGCCGCGGCGAGCAGGGCGAGTGGCTTGCGGGTGTTCATCGGATCTCCAGGTTCATCGGGAGCGAGAGCACACGGTACGAACCGTTCATGGCCCACGTCGACGACTCTGGTGCCATCGGACGTACGGGTGGTCGGTCGGTGGCGTCCGGACGGGACACATCGGACGTGTCGGGCCCGACCGGCGCAGATCGCGCCCCTTCGGCCCTCGCTCCCGCACTCGAAGCACCGACCTCGGCTTCCGCGGACGAAGCGCTCTCGCTCCCGCGTGCAGGGCACCGTAGGCTCGAGGCAGACGATACGGGAGCACAGGTTGGCCAGGTCCGGTCCCCCCGCGTACGCATGGGACTGGTTCGCGCGGCAGCGACTGCTGTGGCGCGAGGTCCGTGTCCGCCTGGCAGCCACCGAGGGCCCGGTCGGCGACCGCTACGGCGCCCTCGATGCCCGCCCCGAGGTGCTGACGCTGCTGCGAGCGGACTACCCCCAGGACGCGTCGGTCCGGTCCACCGTCGACGCCGTGGTGGCGGAGCTGGTGTTCCTCGGACGCACCGACGTGCCGTTCGCGCGGTTGGGCCTGCGCAGCTCTCCCCGCGGTCTCAGATGGTGGTGGACGGCGCTCACGGGCGAGGATCCGGATGCCGCCCCGACCCAGCCGGACGCGGGCACGCCACCGCCCGCGCAGCTGTCGCTGGACGACCTGGCCGACGACGGCGCCCGGTTGGCGATGGACGAGGTCCACGAGGGGTACGGCGGATGACACGCCTCCCGGGACGTGCCGGCCGTGGGCCATCGTGCCGGTGCCGGGTCCTCGAACCGTCCTTGGCAGCGTGAGCCCCGAACGATCGGTATGAGCCACACGGTCGAACCTTCATCCGCCGCGTCGAGCGAGGCACGCGCCGCCGGCCTCCCCCTGGCGCGCGCCGCCATCCGCCGGATCCTGACCCGCATGTTCGGCGCACCCGCCTTCGACCCGGCCTCGGATCGCGGCGATCCCGGCCTGACGGGCCCGGGGAGCGCGTCGTGGCAGGTGATCGGGGAACCCGCTGCGATCGCCGGTGGACTGCGCGGACTGCTGGTGCAGGTGGCCCATCCGTTGGCGATGGCCGGGGTGCACGACCACTCGGCCTTCCGCGACGACCCGCTCGGACGGCTGCAACGGACTTCCGCGTACGTGACCACGACCACGTTCGGGTCCACGCGTGAGGCGCTGCGCATCTCCCACCGGGTCCGAGCGGTGCACCCGCGGGTGCAGGGGATCGCGCCGGACGGTCGTCGCTACCGGGCGGACGACCCCCGGCTACTGACGTGGGTCTCGATCGCGCTGACCTCGTCGTTCCTGGCCGGTCACCGCGCTTGGGCGCCCTTCCCCCTCGAGGACGAGGACGCGTTCGTGCGCGAACAGTCACGCATCGGCGCGTTGCTGGATCCGCGCGTGGACCTGCGCGAGCTGGAGCGCGACCCGGGCGCGCTCGAGGAACTGCGGACGCAGCGGCTGGCGCTCCCGATGATCGACGACGGCACGTTGCCAACCACCGTCGCGCAACTCGACGAGACCCTCGCCTCGTACCACGCCGAGCTGGGGATCAACCACCAGGGTCGCGACGCGCTCAGGTTCCTGCGACGACCCCCTATCCCGCTGGTGGCGCGCGGTGGCTACCGGTCGCTACTGACCGGCGCGCTCGGGTCGCTCCCCCCACCGCTGCAAACCGCGCTGGAGGTGCGGTGGCCCCCGGCCGCGTCGCGTGCCGCCGTCGCGCAGGCCGGTGCGGTGCTGTCGGCGATGCGCGCCGGCGTCGGCACCTCGCCGTCGAAGCGGGCGGCGGAGGCGAGGGCCGTGGACGAAGCCGCCTGACCGGCGCCGGGCCCGACCACCGTGCAGGTTGCGGCGACGGCGGCCTCGTGCGGTACCCACGACAGCGGGCGAGTGCCGCCCCCGACACGCTCGATGACACGTTCGATGCTCGTCAGGATCAGGATCAGGATCAGGATCAGGATCCGGGTCCGTCCGAGGCCGCGTGCCTGGTCGTCGGACCCGCTAGCCGACCTTCGAACCGACCCGACCGGCACCAACACCCGGCGCTCACGACACACCCAGAGTCCTACTACCCTCCGCGATCCGATCCGCGATCCGATCCGCGATCCGATCCGCGATGCGCGATCCGCGATCCGAGCCGCGATCCGCGATGCTGCGGGTGCGAACCGTGCCGCGAGCAGCCTCGGCACCCGGGCACGGCCCCGTGCGGGGGCCCGCGGACGACGACGAGGGATCGAGGTGGCCGACGAGCGACAGCGAGGGCCCGAGCCCGAGGACGCCTCCGACCACCCCCGGGACGCGCCGACCGAGGGACTGGCGCGCCGGCTGAACACCGCCGACGCGGTGGTCATCGGCCTCGGGGCGATGATCGGCGCCGGCGTGTTCGCCGCATTCGGGCCGGCCGCCGAGGCTGCGGGTGCGGGCCTGTTGATCGGTCTGGCGCTCGCGGCGGTGGTCGCCTACTGCAACGCGACCTCGTCTGCCCAGCTCGCTGCCCTGTACCCCGAGTCCGGCGGGACATACGTCTACGGACGCGAGCGGCTCGGATCCTTCTGGGGGTATCTCGCCGGCTGGGGCTTCGTGGTCGGCAAGACCGCCAGCTGTGCCGCGATGGCCCTGACCTTCGGGGCCTACGTGACGCCGGCGTTCGCTCGGCCGGCGGCGATCGGGGTGGTCGTCGGCCTGACGGCCGTGAACCTGGCCGGCGTGAAGAAGACCTCGGGCCTGACCCGGGTGATCGTGGCGATCGTGCTCGCGACGCTCACAGCGGTGGTCGTCGCCGCGCTCGGTGGCGGTGAGGTCGACGTCGGCAACCTCGGCGAGATGACCGCGGTCGGCGGCTGGTACGGGATCGTGCAGTCGGGCGGCTTGCTGTTCTTCGCGTTCGCCGGGTACGCGCGCATCGCCACGCTCGGCGAGGAGGTGACCGAGCCGCGTCGCACCATCCCACGGGCGATCCCCGTCGCCCTGGGGATCACGTTGGTGGTCTATGCCACGGTCGCTGTCTCCGCGCTGCTCGCCGCCGGCCCGGAGTCGCTGGCCGGTGCCGATGCTCCCCTGGCCGCCGCCGTCGAGGACGGCGAGCTGGCCGTCCTCGCCCCCGCGGTCCGGCTCGGGGCGACGGTCGCGTCGGTGGGGGTCCTGCTCTCGTTGCTCGTGGGCGTCAGTCGGACCACGTTCGCCATGGCCCGTGACGGGCACCTGCCCCGCCCGCTGGCCCACGTCTCGCGACGGAGCCGCGTACCCGACGTGGCCGAGCTCGCCGTCGCCGTCGTCGTGATCGCCGTGCTGGCGGCCGGCGCGGATCTGCGCGAGGCGATCGGCTTCAGCTCGTTCGCCGTGCTGACCTACTACGCGATCGCCAACGCGTCCGCGTGGACCCTGAGCGCCACCGAACGACGCTGGCCACGCTGGCTGGCCGGGCTCGGCGTCGCCGGCTGCGTCGGGCTGGCCGTGACGCTGCCCGCCGCCTCGGTCCTCGGCGGTGCGGCCGTCCTGGCGATCGGCGCGGTCACCTACGCGGTTCGAGCCGCGTGGCGATCTGGTGGGTGAAGGAGCGCACGACATGGACGAGCGTGCGGTCGCCACCCTCCGGTGCCCCCACTGCGGCGCGCAGCTCCGACGACGCGACCGCACGCTCACGTGTGCCGCGGGTCACCACTTCGACCTGGCCCGCCAGGGCTACGTCAACCTCCTCGCCGCCCCCAGCCCGCACGTCGGCGACGACGCCGACATGCTCGATCGCCGCACCGCCACACTCGCGGCCGGCCACTTCGACCCGTTGCTGTCCGCTCTTGCCAGGGTGGTGGAGACCATCCTCGAGGGATCGCGTCGCACGAGGGTCGCGTCGCGCCCTGCGGACGACGGCAGCTCCCGGCAACGCGTTCGCCCGGTCGACGAGCCTTACGTGCTCGTGGACGTCGGGGCGGGGACCGGCTACCAGCTCGCGCATCTGGTCGGCTCCGACGCCCACCGGGTGGGGATCGCCGTGGACGTGTCCAAGCACGCTGCGCGACGCGCCGCCAAAGCTCATCCCCGAGTCGTCGCCGTCGTCGCGGACGTCTGGACCGGACTGCCGGTACGCGGCGGGATGGCTGACGTCGTGCTCGACGTGTTCGCGCCGCGCGACGGTGCGGAGTTCGCCCGCGTGCTGGCGCCCGAGGGCCGGGTCGTCCTGGTCACCCCCACCGTCGACCACCTGGCGGAACTGCGTGAACCGCTCGGGCTGCTCTCCGTCGACGCCACCAAGGCCGATCGGGTCGAGGCCGCGCTGTCGCCCCACCTCATCGCCTTGGAGACCACCCCCGTCCGCTGGCAGCTCGAGCTCGACCACGGCGCCGTCCGGGATCTCGTCGGCATGGGTCCGATCGCCCGCCACCTCGAGCCGAACGAGCTCGAGCGCCGGATCGCCCAACTGCCGGCGACCACACCCGTCACCGGGTCGGTCCTCATCTCGCGACACGGACATCCACCACCCCGCTGAGCGGTCAGCCGGGTCGTCGTCGGCCGCCCCGGCCGGGGTCGCCTGGTCGGTCCGGATCGCCGGCGCCGTCGGGTGGCTGGTGGGGCTGGTCGGTTCGGCGGCGACGGTCACCGGGCGGGTCGTGGCCGCCGGCGTCGTCGGGTGGACGGGCGGGTTGGCCGGCTCGTCGACGGTCGCCTGGCGGGTCGTGGCCGCCGGCGTCGTCGGACGGTCGTCCGGGCCGGTCAGCCTGGTCGGTCCGGTGGGTGCGGTGGAAGGTGACGGTGGTGCCCTCGATGTGCAGGGTCCAGCCGTCGTGGTCGAAGCG
>SKTG01000363.1 GCA_007118045.1 Nitriliruptoraceae bacterium | reverse complement strand
CTCGACCGCCGTCACCTCGAAGGTCTACACCCACATGCTCAAGGGCGCCGACCGGGCCGCAGTCGACAGCCATGCAGCGACGCTGCTGGGGGACCTGGCTCGTCGGGATCGACCGGAACCGCTATCCCACCCAGCCCGGTCGTCGCTGCCCCGGCGGACGAGCGGCCAGGCGTAGCGGACCATCGGATGGCGGACGACATGGGGGCAGCCTGAGTGAACCGAACCGGGAGGTGCGTCGTGGACGAAGCCCGCTTCGTCGTGCCCCGGTACACCGTGCCCGAGGCCGCCCGGTACCTCGACGTCCACCCGGAGACCTTCCGGCGTTGGGTCGATGGCTACAGCTTCACGCCGACACACCGGTCCGTGCCCACTGTCGGCAAGCCGATCATCCACAGCGCATCGCAGAAGCGTCACGCCCCACGGCTCGCCTTCGCAGGGCTGGTCGAAGGCCTCGTGATCGACGGTCTTCGCCGAGCCGGCCTGTCACTCCAGGCCCTGCGACGGATCACGAAGACGCTGCAGTCGGACTTCGGTGACGAGTGGGCACTCGCCAGCCACCGGCTCACCCTCTCCGGGGGTGCTGGCCGCTCCGGCCCCGAGGTGCTCTGGGACTACGCGGAAGAGCACGGCGACGCCGAGGTCCTGATCGCGCTCGACTTCAAGCAGCGGGTGTTCGCCGAGGTCGTCCGCGACCACCTCGAGCGGATCATCTACCTCGACGACTACGCGGGGCAGCTCCACCTCCCCCTGACCCGCGAGAACATCCTCCTCGTCGACCCCTACCGCAACTTCGGACGCCCGATGTTCGGCTCCACGGCGACCCCCGTGGGGCCGGTCCTCGACCGGATCGAGGCCGGCGAACCCGTCGACTCGGTCGCGCAGGACTACGGCCTCGACGTCGACGAGATCGAACTCGTCGTTCGGCATGCGCCTGCCATCGCCGCCTGACGTTCCGACGTTCCTGATCGACCGTGCCCTCGGCCGGCACGTCTTCCCGCAACGGGTCGTCGCCTGCGGCTACGGGTGCCTGACCCTCGCCGACTTCTACGGGGACGAGCAGGCGGCTCAGGCAGCTGCTGACACCACGTGGCTCGCGGAGGCCGCTGGTCGGGACCTGGTCACCCTCACGCGCGACGGGAACCTGTACGTGCACGAACACGAGCGGCTCGCCCTCGAGCGCTACCGCCATCGGGTCTTCTGGATCGGCCCCAAGAAGGGCACGGGCCAGGACTGGGCGGACACTTCGAGGCTCACCACGGAGCCATCGTCCGGTACGGCGGCCTGGACCGTACGTCGTCAAGGTCCAGCAGCGAGGACTCGAGCGGGCTTGGCCGTGATCGGGTCGGAGGGCCTGCGAAGGAGCCCGCCCCGGATCCCGTGACGATCTGTGACCGATCGGGGCTACGACCGTCCCGGTACGCGGACGCCCCGGCCGACGGGGCCGGGGCGTCTTCGCGTCAGACGGTGTTTCTGTGGCGGAGGGTGGGGGATTCGAACCCCCGAGGCGGCGTGAACCGCCAACACGGATTCCAGCCGTGCGCCATAAACCAGACTAGGCGAACCCTCCGAGAGGGTCGGGAGCGTACGCCGGTGGCTCGGGCGCGGCAACGTGGGACCGGCCGGCCCCCTCCCCGTCGCCATCCGGAGGGACGCACGAGGTGCCGGCCGGCCGCGAGACGTCTCGACCGGTCGTCAGCGGACCGGGGCACCGACCGGGTCCCAGCCCACCTCGGTGCCGAGGTGCCCGGCCAGCTCGACGAGCCCGATGCTCGGCCGGCCCGCCCGCAGGTCGCGGTGGTCCTCGCAGACCGGCTCGATCAACGGCCACTCTCCGGACCCCTCGGGCAGCGCCGGCATCGAACGGTACGGATCCTGGAGCACGCTCGGGACCGGGGCGAGCGCCACGGCCTCCCTGACCCGCTCGAAGCGGGCACACGGCACGCAGTTGTGCGGGACCCCCACCCGCAGCACCCGCTGCTCCTCGGCCCGGTAGCCGAGCTCGTACTCGAGCACCTCGCCGGTGAGCTCCACGTCCAGACGCACGCTCGGGTCCCAGGTGGCCCGATGATCCGGCGGACCGAGCAGCCGTCCTTCGACGTCCGGGCGGACCGCGTAGAAGCCACAGTCGCAGCCCGGATCGGGCACATCGCAGCGGCGCGGGCACCGCGCCCTGGCCTCGGCGTCGTACCGTCCGCCGAAGGTCAGCCCGGTCAACGTCGCGGCGTGACCGTCGGGGGCGAGCCGCACGCGGGCCCGCTTGACGGCCGCGATGGGCTCGTCGACGGGTTCGGTCGGGACCTCCTCCCAGCTGCGACGTCGCACGCCGTGTCGCAAGCGCCTGGTCGCGAACTCGAGGAGCAGCGGCAGCAGCGCGATCGCCAACAGGGCGGCGAAGGCCACCACGACCCTCACCGCGAACGCACCCGCCGACCTCGACGTGTCATCGCAACCCTCCGGGCGTCGCCGTCCGGCTCCGCCTCGTTCCACCGCGACACGTGCTCGAGGTTCGTTGGATCGGCCGGAGCGCGTGATCGGTCCTCCGCGACCGGCTCGGAGGTGACGGCGGGCTCCCGCCTGCCGACCTGCAACCGACGTCTGGGCTTGCCGAGGTTCATCGTCGACCCCCACGCTCGCATCGCCGGGCCCTGCCCGGCGTGAGGTGCCGCCGCGGCCCGCGGCGGACCGTGCATGGATGCAGGATACGGCCCTCACCCGGAGGAGGCAGGGCCGATACGCGGTTCCGCGGCCAACGCACACCGGTCGCGCCTCCTCCGCGCGGTCCGAGGATGATGCCGTCCTCGACCGCCGACCGGCTCCGCGTGGTTGTCGGGGCGAGATACGCCCGTCACCTCCGGCCTCGGCGTCGCGTCTTTGGCCACCGGACTGCTCGACCACGGGGCCGAAGCGCCGCAGGTCGCTCACACCCTCCGCCGTGACCGCCCGCGTCATCGATGGGTGCGTCAGCGCGACGGAGCCGACGTGGCGGTGAGACCTCGGCGACTGGCGGGCGGCCGTTCATGCCTGGACCGATCCCCGCCGACGGCAGGACCTGCTCGGCATCGCG
>SKTG01000078.1 GCA_007118045.1 Nitriliruptoraceae bacterium | reverse complement strand
GCGTTGGCGAGCAGCCGGCTGGCGACCACGGAGGCGCGTGCCGGCAGGGCCGAGTCCGCCACCTCCTCCCACCACAGCGCCGCCAGCCCGGCGACGTGCGGCGTGGCCATCGAGGTGCCGTTGAAGCTCACCAACCCACCGCCGCTACGGGCGGACAGCACTCCCACCCCCGGCGCGGCCAGCTGCGGCAGCGTGTTGGAGAAGGGCGCGATCGTCAGGCCCTGGTCGGAGTCACCGAGCGCTCCGGTGGACAGCACGCCCTCTGCAGCCGCGGGCAGGGACACGGCGATCTCGTAGTCCTTGTGCACGTTGCGCTTGCTCTCGTTGCCGGAGGCGGCGGCCACGACCGCGCCACCGGTGAACACCTCCTGCCGTTGGAGCAGCAGCATCAGCGCGTCGAACATGCGTAGGTTGCCGCGGTAGGCCTCGAGCGCCCGGGAGGTCGCCAGGTCGGCCGGCCAGCCCGCCTGGGTCATGCGGTCCACCATCCCGGGGAAGTCGAAGCCCAGGGACATCGACAGCACCTGGGCCCCCTGCTGCGCGGCCCACTGCATGCCTTGGAAGAGCATGTCCGAGTCGCCGCTGCCGTCGTCACCCAGCACCTTGGCGATGAGGACCTCCGAGACGCCCGGCGCCACGCCGATGCGGGTGCCCTCGACGTCCCGGCCGAAGATGGTGCCGGCGCAGTGGGTGCCATGGCCCTGGGGGTCACCGTCACCGTCGCCGCTGAAGTCCCGCTCGACGATGTGGGCGCCCTCGAACGCGGGGTGGTCACGGTCGATACCGGTGTCGAGGACGGCCACCCGTACCCCGGCGCCCGTCCGGGACGAGTCGACCGCCCCGACCGCGGTGACCCCCCAGGTGGCGCCTCCGCCGTCGTCGCCGACGCCGGCACCAGCCTCCTCGTCAGAGACGGGGTGGATCAGCGAGACCGGCATGTCCGGTGCGATGGCGTGGACCTGGGGGTCGCGCGCCAGGTCGTTCAGCTCGTTGGGGTCGAGCTCGGCGACGTCGATCCGTGGCTCCGCGGCGGGCGGTGGCCCCAGGGCGAACACCGCGGCACGGCCGACGAACGGTTCGACGGTGGACGAGCGACCGAGGTCGCGCAGGATCGTGTAGAGCTGTCTCATGGTTTGTGCTCTGGGCCGACCCGATCCACATCGGGCCCTCGGCGCCCGAGCTGACGATACGCCCGGTCGCGGGGCGTGAACAGGCCCCTTCGGGCTGTGAACGGGGCTTTCGGCTCTGGAGCGTGGGACCGCGGCGGTGGATGCTCCCAGGGAGGCGGCGAGCCCGCGCGGTGAGGCTGCGAGCCCACCTGGCGGGACCGCCCGTTCACCGCTCGCCGGAAGGCCGGATGATGTCGCCGATCACCGCTCAGCGGGAGGGGTCGCCCGTCGGTACGCGTATCCCGCTGCGGACGGTCGCCGCGGCGTTGGCCGGCGCGATCGCGCTCATCTACGGGCTGCTGTACCTCGACGTGCTCTCCATCGAGGGCGCGAGCGACGGGGAACGCGGGATCCTCGGGGCCGCCGCCGGGCTCTTCGTCGTGCTCGGGCTGCTGTTGTGGCGGAGGCGCAGCCGGCTGCTGTGGACCGCGGTCGTGGTGATCCAGGTGATCATGGCCGCGATGTACCTCGCGATCGCGCCCGACCGCGATCCGGCGTTCGAGGTGTGGGGTGTCTCGATCCGGGCGCTCTCGTTCGTCCTGGTCGTCGTGATCGTCAAGCTGTGGCTCGAGGCCCGCCGCGACCGGGGAGGTGGGCCGGCGTGACCGTCCCGCTCTCCGATCGGTCGACGCCCGTCAGCCGCCCGAGCAGTCCGCAGCGCTCGGGGCGGCCACTGCCCTTGTGGTACTCGCTCCTCCTGGCCGCCGTCCTGATCCTGGCCACCGGTTACGGACTGCTCGTCGATGGCGCGTACCGGGCTCCCGCAGGGGTGCGGACGACCCTGCCGGAGACGCTGCGCGGACAGGACCTCGTCACGCTGTTCGCCGCGCCCGCTCTGGTGTGGGGCGCGGTGCGGGCTCGCGCTGGCTCGTTGGCCGGCCACGTCGTGTGGCTGGCCGTGTGCCTGTACACCGCCTACACCTACCTGATGTACGTCGTCGCCCCGTACAACGACGCGCTGCTGCTCTACATCGCCGCGATCGGGCTGGCGACCTACGGCCTCATCAACGGCCTCGTTCGTCTCGACCCGGTAGGCGTCGGCGAGGCCTTCGCCGGGATCCCCCGGCGCGGCGTGGCCTGGTTCCTGATCGTGGTGGCCGGCCTGTTCGCCAGCCTGTGGCTGGTCGACATCGTCTCCGTGTGGCCGGGCGGCATCCCCGACGGGCTGTTCACCTACGACCTGCCGAGCATCGTGCACGTCCTCGACCTGGCGATCGTGTTGCCGCTGCTGATGCTGTCCGGGGTCCTGCTGCTCCGTGGCCATCCGGTGGCCCCGGTGCTCGCGGCGATCGTGCTCGTCAAGACGCTCACCCTCGGGCTCGCGCTCCTGTCGATGCACGCCTTCATCGCCCTCTCCGGGCAGGCCACGGACCCGAGCGAGCCGGTCCTGTGGGCCGTCATCGTGGTCGTCACGGCGACGTGGCTCGTCCGCGGGGGCCGCAGGATGCGGCAGCCCTCGAGCCCGTGGCTACGTCCTGCTGTCTGGTGACGCGGTCGATCGGCGCTCGGGGCTCGGCTCCCGTGGGCCGGTCGCCGACCATGGCGCCCGACCTGGCGGCTCGGGTGCCCCGGGGCTGCTACGCGACGCGGAACGGCGCCAGCGCCGACTCGTCGAACCGTAGGCCCGTGCCCGGCGTTCCCGTTGGCTGGACGGTCCCGTCGCTGACGACCTGGGGCTCGACGAGGTAGGGGTCCAGCGCGAACGCGTGCTTCTCGAGGTAGACGGGTGCGTCAGCGGCGCAGAGCACGTGAGCGCTCAACTCGTCGGCGTAGTGGCTGCTGACCGGCAGCCCCGCGTCGTTGGCCAGGCGGATCGCGCGTAGCGCGGCGGTGATGCCCCCGCAGGTGATGGGGTCGACCTGCACGACGTCGAGGGCGTCGGCCTCCACGTACCGTTCG
>SKTG01000070.1 GCA_007118045.1 Nitriliruptoraceae bacterium | reverse complement strand
GCGGACGGCCCGGAGGGTGGCCTCGCCGTGTCGCGGGCCGGCGTCGTCGGACCGGGCCTCGGGTCGGGCTTCGGATCGCGGGCTTCGCGGCCCCGTGCTGACACCGTGGTCGTGTCCGCGTGGGCTCCCGCTCCCGTCCCCGGTCGGGACGGAGGATCCGTGACACCACGCTCCCCCGACCCGGTCGCAGCCGGGCCGCCCTCACCGGGGGGGTCCTCGCCCGTGCCGCGCCCCTCGACCGAGGCGGCCGCGTCGTCGACGATCCGGGAGACGAGCGCCCGGAGGCCCTCGGGTGTGCTGGGATCCGGTGCCTCGGCTGCGGTCACGCCCTCTTCGGGCCGGGCGGTGCCGGCGTGGACATCCGACCCCGTCCCGTCGCGCACGTCGCGATGGCCCGGTGTCGGACCACGCTCGGGGCTCGACGGTCGGGCGCCCGGCCGCAGCTCGGTGGTCTCCGCCGGGTCCGCAGCATCGCGACCCTCTATCGGACGCACCTCGGTCGTCTCCGCCGCGTCCGTAGCATCGCGGCCCTCCACCGGACGCAGCTCGGTGGTCTCCGCCGCGTCCGCAGCATCGCGACCCGTCACCGCGCGCAACTCGGTGGTCTCCGCCGGGTCCGCAGCATCGTGCCTCGTCACCGGGCGCATCTCCGTGGTCTCGGCAGGGTCTGCAGGGGCAGGACCCGTCACCGGGCGCATCTCGGTGGTCTCGGAGGGATCGGTCGCGTCGCCGCGATCGGGCACGGTCGGCACCTGCGCGGAGCCGGTGGGCTCCGCCTCATCCCCCCGATCGGGGGCGGTCGGCATCTGCGCGGTCTCGCCGGGATCCGCCGCGTCCCCACGATCGGGCACGGTCGGCAGCGGCGCGGTCTCCGTGGGATCCGGCCCGTCGTCCGCCGACGGCCCCTCCGGGCCCTCGGTGGGCCTGGGCTGGGACGCGGCAGCCGGGCCCTGCTTCACGCCGGTGGCGTCATCGCTGGCCCCGGGCCGGCTGGGTTCGTCAGGCTCGCGCTCGGTGGGCTCGCCGGGTTCGCGCTCGAGCACCTCGGCCACGGGTTCGTGCTCGGGCACCTCGTCGACGTCCGGGGCGGCGAGCTCCCCGGCCTCCCCGGCCTCGCGCGGCTGCAGCCGCTCGGCGGTGCGGTCGTCGACCAGCGCGACCTGCGCCTGCGCTCCGACCGACTCGACGGCGTCGAGTGCCGCGATCACGTCCACACGGGAGGTCCGATCGCGCTCGGCCACGAGGAGCAGGTGGTCGAGGGGACGGACCGCGCCGACGACCTGACGGCTCGTGGCCGTCGGTAGCGCCACGAGGAGCACGTCGAGGTCGCGGGGCAGGCGGTCCGGCAACGAGGCGACCGCGCCCAGGGCGCCGGTCGCGTCCTCACCGGCACCCAGCCGCGCCAGCTTGCGCCCGGGTTCGATCGTCACCGCCTGGTTGAACTTGATGCCGTCACGCACGACCTCGTGGAGACCCGGTGGGTCGGAACGGCCCGACGCCAGGTCGACGCACAGCACGCTGACGCCGGCGTCCACCAGCGCCACCGCCAGCGAGTCCGTGAGCGCCGCGGCCCGCCTGGCGTCACGTCCGGTCGCCGCCAGCCCGAGCAGGAGCGGCCCATCCCCAGGACGAGCCTGGAGCACCGATGCGGCCAACGACGTCGCCTCGTCCTCCGAGGGGACGGCGTGCAGCACCGCGATCAGCTCGCCGCCCGCCGCCTTGACGTGGCGAGGGCCTCGCACCGTCCCGTCCATGGCGTCCACGGCCATGATCGCCGCGAGGCCCAGCAACACCGCCACGAACCCGACCGCCGCGCCGACGATCGGCACCGGCGGTACGAGGTCCGGCACGACGGCGGCCAACAGGGCCCCCACCGCGGCGACGCCGAGGATGACGGCGATCAGCAGCAGACGCCGCCGTTCGACGATGTCGAGGCCCTCGACCAGCCACAGGCGTGGTCGAGGGCGACGGTCGGTTCGGGAGGTGTCGTTCATCACCCCGGAGGCTACCGGTGGAGCGGGGGTCGTCCCGCGAGGCGGTCCCGCACGGCCACCGTCGGCGACGCGGGACCTCGTAGGCTCCGCGGCGCGGTTCGCATCCGTCCGGAGGAGGAGTCGTGCACGCACCTCAAGAGGTCACCGTCATCGGTGCCGGCGTGATGGGGCGTGGCATCGCCTACGTGGCCGCGGTGTCGGGGGCGCGGACGCGCCTGGCCGATCTCGACGAGGCGCAGCTGGACGCGGCGTTGCACCGCATCCACGCCGACCTCGAGGTGGGCGCCGACCGCGGCAAGCTCGACGCCGAGTTGGTGGAGCGCACCCACGGGCTGCTGGAGACCACCACGGACCTCGCGAGCGCGTGCGAGGGAGCGGAACTGGTCGTCGAGGCCGTCGTCGAACGGATGGACGTCAAGCACGAGGTGCTGCGGATCGCCGAGGCACACGCCGACCCCACCGCCGTGCTGGCCACCAACACCTCGGCGATGTCGATCACGGAGATCATCGCGGCCCTCGAGCGACCCGAGCGTGGCGTGGGGATGCACTTCTTCAACCCCGTCCCGAAGATGAAGCTCTGCGAGCTGATCCGCGGGCTGCAGACCGCCCCGGAGACCCTCGACCGGGCGGAGAGCGCCGCGCGGGCGATGGGCAAGCAGACGGTCCGGGTCGAGGACCTGCCCGGCTTCGCGACCTCGCGCATCAACGCCCTCATCGGCAACGAGGGCATGCGGATGCTCGAGGAGGGTGTCGCCTCGGCCGAGGACATCGACACCGCGGTCAAGCTCGGGCTCAACCACCCCATGGGTCCGTTGGAGATGGGTGACCTGGTCGGGTGGGACACCCGGTTGGACATCCTCGAGTACCTCGAGGGCACCCTCGGTGAGCGCTTCCGCCCGACCAACCTGCATCGACGCCTGGTCGCGGCCGGGCGTCTCGGCCGCAAGACGGGCCACGGGGTGCACCGTTACGACGAGCCGGCGGGCTGAAGCACCCGAGGCTTGGCGGTCGGACCGGTCGAAGGGGGCCGGACCCGTGAGGTCCGACCCCCGTGGAGGCGTCGCTCAGCGGAGGCCGAGCCGGC
>SKTG01000271.1 GCA_007118045.1 Nitriliruptoraceae bacterium | reverse complement strand
GTTGTCCGAGGTACCGAAGTTCAAGGGGATGTCCGCCGGAGCGCTCGCCTGGGCGAGGACCCGTGTGGCCGGGGACGCCGACGCGGACTGAGCATCCGGCGCTCCGTCAGCGCGGCTCGCCCGCCGGCGGTGGCTCGACGGGTGGTGGGCCCGACGCCTGTCGGTCCCGCGACCGCGTGGCGGGGCTCTGCAGCGGCGCGAGCACGCCGGCGAGAGCGCCGGCGATCGCTGCGAGGATCGTGCCGAACGCGTCGGGCACCGGGATCCCGGCGATGATCATCCAGGCCCAGGCGATCACGCCGATGACGAGGTACAGGGCCAGCGCACCGACCGCCACCAGGTAGAGCCAATCCTGGACGTCTTCCATCCGTCGCTTGCGTGCCATGGCGCTCCTCCTTGCGTCGCGGGCATCCCACTCGGGTAGCTGACCCCTGGCCCGACCGAGCGTGAGAGCTCAACCCGACCCGGTCTCGACCTCGTCGAGCAGCTCGAACCGCAGGCCCGTGGCGACCAGGCGTCGGTGGAACGGCTCACCCAGACCCACCGCCGGCGTCAACGCTCCACCCGCGGCGCGGTTGCTCGTCGAGGTGGTGGCGTGGTCCTCGAGCAGCACCAGCATGGCCTCGGTCAACCAGTCCGCCGTGCCGGCGTACCCGCCGTCGCCGCCCGACACCCGCGCCAGCACCCGTCGCCCCCCGCCCCGGCCGACGAACCAGACCTGGAACCGGCTGCGGGCGCGCCGTTGCTCGTCGGGGCCCGCGCCGGGAGCCGGGAGCACGCGTTCGAGCACGGCGCGGCCGGGGCGGACGCTGGCAGCGGCGACGCCGGCGCCGACCGCGGCGACACCGCCGAGGGCGACGGGCAACCGTCGGACGAGGGCGTAGTGGCCGTAACGGAAGCTCGTGCCGTACCCGTCGAGCTCCCGAGCGGAGCGCAGGACGATCGACGCATCGATCGTCGGCAACGGGACGCCCCAGGCCCGCAACGCGGCCACGCGGTGGATCGTCGGCGGCTCCGTGCGGACGGGCCGTCCGTCAGCCTCGCGGGCGGGTCCGTCCGCCCCCGAGCGGACAGCGGAACGGGTGCCCTCGGCGATCGCGTCCAGCGCCGTTCTGGCGGTACCGCCGCTCATGCGACCCTCGTAACGCACGTACCCGCGGACGGTCAGCGGCGCATCGTCGGGCAGATGGTCGACCGTGAAGCGTGCACCCAGGTCGTGCGGTACCGAGTCGAAGCCGCAGCAGCTGACGAGCTTCACGCCGCGCGCGGCGGCGTCGGCGTGGTAGCGGGCACGCACGAGCTCCACGAAGGCGGGCTCGCCGGTGATGTCCGCGTAGTGCGTGCCGTTGCGGACGCACGCCTGCACCACGAGCTCGCCGAAACGGCGGTACGGGCCGACGGTCGTCGCCAGGACGCGGGTCCTGGCCGTGAGCTCGAGGAGGCCGACGAGGTCGGTCACGTCGACGACCTCGATCGACGGGTCGCCCGGCACCTCCGCGGCGATCGCGGCCAGGCGCTCCCGGTCACGACCGGCGACGGCCCAGCGGGTCCCGGTGCCCGCCAGCCGTTCCGCGAGCCGATGTGCCGTGAGTCGGCCGGTGAAGCCGGTGGCGCCGAGGAGCACGAGGTCGAGGTCGCGGTCGCCGCTCACAACCAGCGCCCCGGGTTCAGCAGACCGTCGGGGTCGAGCGTGCGCTTGATCCGACGCTGGAGCGCCAGGTTGGCACGACCGACCTCGCGTTCGAGGAACGGCGCCTTGATCGAACCGACACCGTGCTCGCCGGTGATCGTGCCGCCGAGGTCGAGCGCCGCCTCCACGATGTCGTCGAAGGCGAGCAGGGCGCGACGGCGCGCATCCGGGTCGTCACGCGGGACCAGCAGGGTCGGGTGCATGTTGCCGTCGCCGGCGTGGCCGAACGTCTGCACCTGCGCACCGTGTCGCTCACCCGCTTCCTCGATGCGGCCGAGCAGAGCCGGGATCCGCGAGCGCCGCACCCCGACGTCGTCCCAGATCAGCTCGCCGAGCTGTTCGAGCACCGGGCCCGCCATGCGGCGCGCCTGCATCAGCGCTTCGGCCTCGTCCGGGTCCTCCGTGGCGGCGGTGTAGCTCGCCCCGGCGCTCGAGCACAGCTCGGCGGCTCGGGCCACCTCGGTGCCGCGGAGCGGCTCGGGCGCGTCGGACTGGAGCAGCAGCAGGGAGGCGGCCTCGCGATCGAGCCCCATGCCGAGGGCGTCCTCGACGACGTTGACCGTCGCCCGGTCCATGATCTCCATCAGGGACGGGGTCAGCTCGGACCCGGCGATCGACGCGACCGCGCGTCCGGCGGCGGTGAGGGTCGGGAAGAAGGCCACCATCGTGGCCGCTCCCGACGGGCGACGGCGGAGTCGCAACATCGCGCGGGTGACGATACCGAGCGTGCCCTCCGAGCCGACGAACAGCCCTGTCATGTCGAGACCCGCGACACCCTTGACCGTGTCGTGCCCCGTCTCGATCACGGTCCCGTCGGCGAGGACCACCTCGAGGCGCTGGACGTAGTCGCGCGTCACCCCGTACTTCACGCAGCACAGGCCGCCGGCGTTCGTGGCGACGTTGCCGCCGATCGAACAGAAGTCCCTGCTCGCAGGGTCGGGCGGGTAGAACAGGCCGTGCTCCGACGTGGCCCGGGTGATGTCGGCGTTCATGACGCCCGGTTCGACGACGACCAGCTCGTCGGCCGTGTCGAGATCGACGATGCGGTCCATGCGTTCCAACGAGAGGGTCAACGCGCCGTCGATCGCCTGCGAGCCGCCACAGAGGCTCGAGCCGGCGCCGCGCGGCACGATGGGGACCCGGTGCGTGGCGGCCACCTTCACGGCCGCGGCGACCTCGGCGGTCGTGGTCGGCAGCGCGACGGCGACCGGGCACCCCGGTGTCAACCAGGTGGTGCGATCCATGCGGAAGCGGTCGGTGACGTCCGGGTCGGTGAGCACGGTCCCGTCGGGGAGCGCGGCACCGAGCTCGGCGAGGAACGACACGCGGGCTCCAGCTTCGGTGGGACCCCGACGAGGGTAGGCGCCGGACGATGTGGTCACATCGTC
>SKTG01000244.1 GCA_007118045.1 Nitriliruptoraceae bacterium | reverse complement strand
CGGCCGAAGCACTACTACTCGATCTACGAGAAGATGGTGCTGCGGGGCAAGGAGTTCGACGAGATCCACGATCTCGTCGGCGTCCGGGTGATCGTCTCCTCGGTCCGCGACTGCTACGCGGTCCTCGGGCAGCTGCACGCGACGTTCCGACCGGTCCCGGGCCGGTTCAAGGACTACATCGCGATGCCGAAGGTCAACCTCTACCAGTCGCTGCACACCTCGGTCATCGGGCCCCAGGGTCGGCCCCTGGAGGTCCAGATCCGTACGCGCGCGATGCACCAGACCGCGGAGTTCGGGGTCGCGGCGCACTGGAAGTACAAGGAGACCGGACGCGGCGACCAGGACGACGCCGGCACCGACGAGATGCCCTGGATCGAACAGCTGCTCGAGTGGCAGCAGGAGGTCCAGGAACCCGGGGACTACCTCGAATCGCTCAAGATCGACCTGTACCAGGACGAGGTCTTCGTCTTCACGCCCAAGGGCGACGTGATGGGCCTGCCGGCCGGCGCCACGCCGATCGACTTCGCCTACGCGGTGCACACCGACGTCGGTCACCGCTGCATCGGCGCCCGCGTCAACGGGCGGCTGGTCTCGCTCGACCACGAGCTGTCCAACGGTGACAGCGTCGAGGTCCTCACCTCGAAGGCGGAGGACGCCGGGCCGTCCCGCGACTGGCTCAAGCTCGCCGCGTCGCAGCGCGCGAAGGCCAAGATCCGCGCGTACTTCAACCGCGAGCGGCGCGAGGACGCCATGGTCCGCGGTCGCGACGCGATCACACGCGCGCTCAAGCGCAAGGGCATCAGCTACAACCGCGCGATGGCCTCGGGCGACCTGACCGATGCCGCGCACCTGCTCAACTACAAGAACTCCGAGGCGCTGTTCCGCGCCGTCGGGGAGGGCCACGTCACCGCGACGACCGTCGCCCAGCACGTGCTCAACGAGCTCGTCGAGGTCGAGCAGGAGGCCGACACCCTCCCCAAGGAACCGGACATCGGGGCGGCTCCGATCACGATCGGTCCCGCGACCGGGACCGACGACGTGGAGGTCGAGGGCGACGGCGGCATGCTCGTCAAGCTGGCGCGTTGCTGTACGCCGGTGCCGGGTGACGGGATCGTCGGGTTCGTGACCCGCGGCCGCGGCGTGTCGGTCCACCGCACCGACTGCTCGAACGTGGCGGACCTGCAGCGCGACCCCGAGCGCTTCGTCCCGGTCGACTGGTCGGGGGAGACCACGGCGTCGTTCCTGGTCCAGATCGAGATCGAGGCGCTGGACCGCAAGCACCTGCTGCGCGATATCACCGCGAAGCTCGGCGACCTGCACATCAACATCACCTCGGCGCAGGTCGGCACCGCCAAGGACCGCGTGGCCCGCCTCCGCTTCACCTTCGAGCTCGGTGATCCCTCACACCTCGAGGAGGCGCTGCGCACGATCCGGGGCGTGTCCGGTGTCTACGACGCCTACCGCGTCGTCCCGCAGTCGGCTGGCTGACGCCAACGGCCGTGGCACTACCCTCGCCGACCACCGCCGAGTCGTGGAGCGCGTCGTGACGGACCGGTTCGTGCTGGGAGCCCCGCTGGGTCGCTGGCAGACCAACTGCTGGGTCGTCGGCGACCGCGACCGCGGCTCGGGCATCGTGATCGACCCCGGCGAGCATGGGGCGGCACGCGTGCCGGAGCTGCTCGAACGGGCCGGTGTCGGTTGCGAGGCGATCCTGCTCACGCACGGGCACCTCGATCACTGCTGGGCGGTGCCGGAACTGGCGACGCAGCTGCAGGTCCCCGTCCTGCTGCATCCCGACGACCGGTGGCTGTGGGACGACCCGGCGGCGGCGTTCGGGGCCCCACCGGAGCTGCTGGAGCAGGAGTTCGGTCTGGTCTGGGATCCGCCGACCGAGCTGCTCCAGCCGGTGCGCGGCGGCGCCCGGCTCTCGTTCGCGGGTATCCGGTTCGACGTCGAGCACAACCCCGGACACACGCCCGGTCACGTCACCTTCCTCGGGCGCGAGTTGGCCGACGTGCCGGTCACCTTCGCCCTGGGGGACGCGGATCGTGCCAGCGAGGACGTGCTCTTCTCCGGGGATCTGCTCTTCGCGGGCTCGATCGGCCGGACCGACTTCCCTCGTGGCTCCACCCCCGACATGATGCGGTCCCTGGCGGCGACCGTGCTCCCACGCGAGGACGAGACGCTGGTGCTGAGCGGCCACGGTCCGGACACCACGGTCGGGCGCGAGCGTGCCTCGAACCCGTTCCTGCGGGAGGCCATGGCGGCCCGCCCCTGATCCGATCGGGCACGGTCGAAGGGCCAGGGTGGTCGGCGGGACGGGGCCCGCCGGTGTCGAGGCGGCCCACGTTCCTACGCTCGGCGGGGAACGGGTCGGAGCCTCGTCCCGCGCGGGCTGGCCGAGCGGATCGCGGCTTCCGGGGACGCCCAGGCCGACGCCGACGCGATCGGGATCGGCATGGTCGCCGGCAGCGCGGAGGTGACCGTGGACGAGGCGGTCGCCGCGGTGGAGGAGGCCGTGGACGACGGCGCCACCGAGGTGGTCTACGACGTGGACCACGCGGAGACGGCGCGGGCGGCGGGCACGACGTTGCCGCCCACCCGCCTGCTCGCGATCGCGGATCCGGCGACGGCGACCCCGTTGCTGCGGGAGGCCCCGTTGCTCGGGCTCGACCTCCCCAGCAGGCTGCTGGCCTGGGAGGCCGGCGAGGTCGTCCAGGTCGCCGTCAACGACCCGTTCCACCTCGCCGATCGGCGCGGGCTCACCCCGGGGTTCGAGGAGGTGGTCGTGCTCGACGAGACCCAGCGAGGGCTGCTCGGCGTCGCGGGAGCCTCGCAGCTGCCAGCCGAGGGAGAGCCGGGCGACGTCCCGGAGGGGGTCGAGATCCTCGACAGCGACGACGACTTCGACACCACGCTGGCACGCACGCGCGGAGCCCTGGAGGACGCGTCCGTGGCGTCGATCGCCGAGGTCGACCACGCCGCCGCGGCCGACGAGGTCGACATGGAACTCGACCCCAGCACCCTGCTGGTGTTCGGCTCCCCGCAGGTCGATGCGCCCTTGATCGCCGATCAGCGCAGCGCCGCGATCGACCTGCCGCACCGGCTCCTGGTCTACCGCGAGGACGGTCGGGTACGTGTCGCCTACGACGACCCGCGGTACGTGCAGACCCGCCACGGACTGACCGGCGCCGACGAGCAGGTCGACGAGGTGGCCGACGTGCTCGCCGAGCTGGCGCGGACCGCCGCCGGCGGGTGACCGCGGGCCGGAGCCGGGTGGTGCAGGGGCTAGCCTCGCCGGTCCAGCGCGGCCCGACACCCGCTCGCGACCGACCGTCGAGCCGCGGGCCGGCGGACCCTCGGCCGACGACCACGAGGCCACATGAGCACGATCGACCCGAACCCGCCCTCCGGCACGCGGGACTTCCTCCCCGACGAGGTCGCGCGCCGTGAGCGTGCGTTCGCGACCATCCGCGAGACCTTCCAGCGGCACGGGTTCGAACCGCTCGACACCCCCGCCTTCGAACGCCTCGAGGTGCTGACGGGCAAGTACGGCGAGGAGGGCGACCAGCTCATCTTCAAGATCCTGCGCCGGGGTGAGCACGAGGCCACCGGGGAGGCCGACCACGCGTTGCGCTACGACCTCACGGTGCCGCTCGCCCGGGTGGCGGCGCGCTACGGCTCGCAGCTGCCGACCCCCTTCAAGCGCTACCAGATCGCACCGGTCTGGCGGGCGGACCGGCCGGGCAAGGGCCGGTACCGCGAGTTCTTCCAGTGCGACGTCGACACGATCGGGTCGGACTCGCCGCTGGCGGACGCGGCGACGATCGTGGCGGTGGCCGACGTGCTCGACCGGCTCGGTCTGTCCGGGTTCCGCGTCCAGCTCAACCACCGACGGGCGCTCGCGGGCCTGATCGAGGCCTACGGGGTGCCGGCGTCGCTGGAGTCCTCGACGCTGACGGCGCTGGACAAGCTCGACAAGATCGGCCCGGACGGCGTCGCCGCCGAGCTGACCGAGCGGGAGATCCCGCACGCCGCGGTGCGGGCGCTGACCGAGGACCTCGCCGCCGACGACCTCGAGGCGGTCGTGCGCGAGCGGCTGGCCGGTACCGAACGGGGACGCCTGGGCCTGGAGGAGCTCGACCGCGTCCTCGAGCTGATCGGGACGGTCCCCGGCGGGCAGGTGGGCTACGCACCGGTGCTCGCCCGCGGGCTCTCGTACTACACCGGCACGGTCTTCGAGGTCGTGCACGAGGGGCTGGAGGCGACCATCGCGGCCGGCGGACGCTACGACGGCCTGATCGGGATGTTCCAGGGGCAGGACGTGCCCGCCACCGGCGGCTCCCTCGGCCTCGAGCGGATCCTGCTGCTGCTCGAACGGGCGGAGACCGAGGCGCGGACCCACATCGGCCCGGAGGTCCTGGTCACGGTCCTCGACGACGAGGCTGGCCCCGACGCGTTGGCCATCGCCGGCCGGCTGCGCGAACACGGCCTGCGTGCGGAGCCCTACGTCGGCGGGGGCAGCCGCAAGCTCGGCAAGCAGCTCAGGTACGCCGATCGTCGTGGCGTCCGGGCGGCGGTCATCCGCGGCGCCGAGGAACGCGCCACCGGTAGGGTCGCCGTCAAGGACCTGGCGTCCGGCGAGCAGGTGACCGTCGACGACGCGGAGCTGACCGCCCACCTCGACCGCCTGCTGGGTTCGTGACCGGCACGTTCGGCCGCGCCGCCCCGCGGCACGCCGACGGCTCCCGCGAACCCGCTACGGGTGGCCCCGTCGCGGGCCCCAGCCTGGGCGCGGGGTCGACCGAGGACCCGAGACCACCATCGGAGCGACCGACGTGAGCATCTCCCCCCACGGCTCCCTGCGCAGCCACGGCACCGGCACCCTGCGCGCCGAGCACGCCGACGAGACCGTCACCCTGGCCGGGTGGGTCGACACCCGCCGGGACCACGGCGGCGTCGCCTTCCTGGACCTGCGTGACCGCTCCGGCATCGTGCAGGTCGTGGCCGACCCGGAGGCGTCGGAGGCGTTGGAGGCGGCGCACCGCGTCCGTCCGGAGTGGGTCATCGAGGTGACCGGGACCGTGCGTGTCCGTCCGGAGGGCATGCGCAACGACCGGCTCCCGACCGGTGACGTCGAGGTGGCCGCCACCTCGATCCGGGTCCTGTCCGTGGCACAGACCACCCCGTTCCCGATCGAGGACGGCATCGACGTCTCGGAGGAACTGCGTCTGACCCACCGGTACGTGGACCTGCGCCGACCGCGGCTCGCCCGCAACCTGCAGGTCCGGGCGCAGGTCACCTCGGTGATCCGGCGGGTCATGGAGCGCAACGGCTTCATCGACGTGGAGACCCCGGTCCTGACGCGGCCGACGCCCGAGGGGGCCCGGGACTTCCTCGTCCCGTCCCGCCTCCAGCCCGGGACGAGCTACGCCCTGCCGCAGTCGCCCCAGCTGTTCAAGCAGCTGCTGATGGTCGCGGGCGTCGAGCGCTACTACCAGATCGCGCGTTGCTTCCGGGACGAGAACCTGCGCGCCGACCGTCAGCCCGAGTTCACCCAGCTCGACCTCGAGCTCTCGTTCGGGGACGAGGAGGACGTCTACGGGTTGATGGAGGAGCTGTTCGCCGAGATCTGGCGGGAGGTGCTCGACGAGGAGCTGCCCGTCCCGTTCCCGCGCCTGACGTACGCGGAGTCGATGCGCCGCTTCGGCACCGACAAGCCGGACCTGCGCTACGCGATGGAGCTCGCCGACCTCGGCTCGGTGTTCGCGGAGACGCAGGTCGGGGTCTTCAAGGGCGTGCTCGAGGGCGGTGGCTCCGTCGTCGCCCTCGCGTTGCCCGACGGTGGCCGGCTCACCCGCCGGGAGTTCGACGACTGGACGGAGTGGGCCAAGCGGCGCGGAGCCAAGGGTCTGGCCTGGGGGGTGGTCGAGGAGCCGACCGAGGGAGCCGCCGGAGCCGCGACCCTGCGCAGCCCGCTGACCAAGTTCATGTCCGACGAGGAGGTGGCCGGCGTGATCGCCGCGACCGGCGCCGACGTGGGCGACGCGATCTTCTTCGGCGCCGGCCGCACCAGCTTCGCGTTCCAGCTGATGGGTGCGCTGCGGGTCGCGCTGGCCGACGAGCAGGGACTGGTCGGCACGCACGACGACGGCTCGCCACGGTGGGAGTTCGTCTGGATCGTGGAACCGCCGATGTTCGACCCGGCCGAGGAGTCGGACGACCCCACGGCCGCCACCGCGGAGGGCTGGGTGCCCAACCACCACCCGTTCACGGCGCCGGCCCCCGAGTTCGTCGACGACTTCGAGCAGCGCCCCGGCGAAGCGACCACGCGCGCGTACGACATCGTGCTCAACGGCACCGAGCTCGCCTCCGGGTCCGTTCGTATCCACGACGCCGACCTGCAGCGGCGGGTCTTCCGCTTCCTCGGCGTCTCCGACGCGGACGCGGAGGAGAAGTTCGGCTTCCTGCTCCGCGGCTTCTCCTACGGCGTGCCGCCGCACTGCGGGATCGCGCCGGGCCTCGATCGCATCGTGATGCTGATCACCGGCGAGGACTCGATCCGCGAGGTCATCGCCTTCCCGAAGACCCAGTCGGGATCGGACCCGATGACCGACGCGCCGGCGCCCTACGAGGCGAGCGTGCTCGACGAACTGGGGCTGCGTCCGGCACCCAGGCCCAAGGCCTGAACGGGCCCGATCCGAACGAACGAGGGGTGGGGGCGCGTGGTCCACGCGCCCCCACCCCTCGGGGTTGGTCCGTTCGGCCGGCTCAGCCCTGGCGGACGGCCAGCTCGGAGGTGACCTCGAGGACGCCCTCGACCTCGGCGACCTCGGCCAGCAGCGAGTCGCGGCCCTCGGGGGTGTTCACCGTGCCCTTCAGGGCGACCATGCCCGGAGCGTCGACACGGATCACGACGTCCTGCGTGTCGTCGCGCTTGCCGAAGACGCCGCTGCGGATGCGCTGCTCGAGCAGCTTGGGGTCCTCCGGCACGTCCTCGGGTAGCGCGTCCTTGGCGGTCTCGATCGCGTTGCCCTTGGCGCGGTCCGCGGCCATCTTGGCCTGGGCCGTCACCTGGTCGGCGACCTCGCGGGAGCGGGCCGCGGCCTGGTCGGACAGCTGGGCGCGGCGGGCGCGGCCACGGTCCGGGTCACCGAGGTAGGCCGCGGCGACGCCGACGCCGGCGCCGACGACCAGCCAGAAGAGCTTGCGGGGTAGCGTCGTCCGCTTGCCGGTCCGGATCAGCTGGTCGATGCGGTCGGTGAGGGTGCCGACCGCCTGGTCGAGCTGGTCGTCGAAGTGGTCCTCGACGTCGTCGACCCGCTTGCCGAGCTTGCCGATCTCGCGGTAGATCGAGCCACCGTCGGCGCGGACGACGTCGGCGGTGCGGTCGCGGAAGCCCTCCACCGCGCTGCTCACGCGGTCGCCCACGCGCTCAGCCTGACCGTGCAGCTTCTCGTCGATTTCCATGGTCGGTTCCTCTCGTTCCGGCTTCATCGGTTCGGATGGTCGTCGCTCGTGGCGGGCCGGGCCAGGTCACGATGGGGGCGAACGGACAAGTGGACTCGTGTCCTGCGTCCCACCGCACGGCACCCACCCTGGTACGGGGCGCTCCACCGTAGAGGCTGTGAGACGCGCTCACCGGTGCTGCGGGTCGTACTCGCTCGGCAGCTGGTCGGCCCGGGCCGCGTGACGTTCGCCGAGGGGTCGCTCCGGACCGATGGTGGTGTCCACGGCCGTCTGGCGTTCGATCTCCGCGTTGACCGTCGCCCCGATGAGGACGGCGAAGGCGGACAGGAACACCCACAGCATGACGATCACCACACCGGCCAGCGAACCGTACGTCTCGTCGAACTCGCCGAAGTTGCTGACGTACAGGCTGAACGCGGCCGAGCCGAGGAGCCACACCACGGTGGCCAGCGCGGCGCCCCAGGTGACCCAACGGGTCCGGGGTGAGGCGCGGTCGGGGCCCACCCGGTAGATGACCGCGAGGCCGACGGCGGTCAGGACGGCCAGGCCGACCCAACGCGCCACCTCGACGGCCATGCGGGCCGATCCCTCGAGGCCCAGCGCATCGAGGATCGGTGGCAGGGCAGTCAGCAGCGTCAGCGAGATCAGCAGGAAGATCAGCGCGGCGAGCGTGAGGATCAGCCCGAGGGCCCGTCGCCGTAGGAACGAGCGGGTGTCCGCTTCGCCGTACGCGGCGCCGATCCCCTCGACCAGCCCCAGCATGCCGCTGGAGGCGCTCCACAACGCGACCAACAGGGACACCACGAGGGCGACCCCCAGGGTCCCGCCGGCCTGATCGGTCAACTGGCCGAGCTGCTCCTCGACCAGCTGACCTCCGCTCTCGGGGAGCATCTGGGCGAACTGCGCGATCTGGTCGGTGATCTGCTGCGGATCGGCCACCAGGCCCCAGATCGTGATGGCGGCCACGGCGGCGGGCACGACGGCCAGCAGAGCTCGGAAGGAGACCCCCGCGGCGAGCAGGGAGACGTGGTTCTCCTTCAGCTGGAGCTTGGTCCGCTGCCCGATGGGCACCCAGGCCCGCGCGGGGAACCGGCCGACGGAGGTGGCGTCCGCACCCGCGCTGCGCTGGGCGCGTGCCACCTCCTTGGCATCACCGTCGTCGGTGTCCGAGGTCCGGTCTTCGTGTTCGCGTTGTCGCACGGGTGCCTCCGTCGGGGTGGCGGGCCGGCGGTCGCGGAAACGTCGGCATCGGTGTGGAACGGTTGCTCTGTCGGTGGACGGCGGTGGGTCGGGCGACCGTCAGTCGATGATCCAGTCGTCCATGCCGCGCATGGCGGACTTGCCGACCAGCACGAAGCCGGGCTTGGTCGCGGCGTCGAGCACGTCGGGCTTGTCGGTCTCGAAGGCGGAGTGGTAGGTCACCTCGGCGCCTTCCTCGACCGCGCTGACCGTGAGGTCCTCGGTGGTCTGCAGGCCGTCACCGGTGCCGTTGAGCACGATCCGGTGCGGCGGCTGGTACTCGACCACCTCGAGCTCGAGCTCGACCTCGGAGCCCATGATCGATCCCACGACGTGGAACCGCGAACCGACCCCGAGCTCGCCGCTGTCGAGGCGGCGTGAGCTCTCGAACATCGGGTCCCACTCGGCCAGACGGCTGAAGTCGGACAGCAGCGCGAACACCTCGTTCGGCGAGCGGTTGAACCTGGTGGTCTCGGTCGTCTCCGGCATGCGGGCCCTCCGGGGGTGGTGGTGCGGCAGGTCTGTTCCGGTTGAACCACGGTCGATGCCGGCCGTGAAGTGGCCGCGCGTCCATCGACGTGACGACCACTGTCGCGCACCACCGGCAGGTCACGCGACCCAGTGGCCCGCTTCCCGACCAGTTGGCCGAACGACCGGGAGCGGGTGGACGCCAGCCTGCACCTCGGTGGCTCCGAGGCGTCCGCCCGAGCGTGACCGGTACCGTTGAAGGGATGAGCGATCAGCTGTTCGAGGACACCGGCCCCGCCACCCGGTCGGCGACCGACGACGGCGGGCAGCACGGCGACCATGCCCGGCCGGTGGCCCCGGGTGCCGCGGTGCCGCTGGCGGCTCGGCTCAGACCCCGCTCCCTGGACGAGTACGTCGGCCAGCTCGACGCGCTCGGACCCGACAAGCCGCTGCGGTCGATGCTGGACCGTGGCGAGCTGCGCAGCATCCTGCTCTGGGGGCCGCCGGGTGTCGGCAAGACCTCCCTGGCGGCCGTGATCGCCACCCACGTCGAAGCGGCGTTCCTCGAGCTCTCCGCCGTCACCGCGGGGGTCAAGGACGTCCGGCGGGTCATCGAGGAGGGGCGGGCACGGCTCGAGCTGCGGGGACGGCGCACGGTCCTGTTCGTCGACGAGATCCACCGCTTCAACAAGGGCCAGCAGGATGCGCTCCTGCCCGGGGTCGAGGCCGGCTGGGTCACGCTGATCGGGGCGACCACCGAGAACCCGTTCTTCGAGCTGAACGCGCCGCTGCTGTCGCGGTGCCAGCTGATCCGCCTGTCACCGCTGGCCGAGGACGAGCTGTCGGTCCTGCTCGAGCGCGCCATGACCGACCCCGAGCGGGGCTTCGGCGGCCGGGTGACCCTCGACGACGACGCCCGCGAGCACCTCGTGCGGCTCGGCGACGGCGACGCGCGTACCGCCCTGTCCGCGCTCGAGGTCGCGGCCGCCGCTGCTGGCGTGACCACGCCGGGCGTGGAGGGCGACACGGTGCACGTGACGCTCGCCACCGTCTCCGACGCGATGCGCCGCTACCGCTACGACAAGAGCGCGGACGGGCACTACGACCAGGTCTCGGCCTTCATCAAGTCGATGCGGGGTTCCGATCCCGACGCCGCCGCCTACTGGCTGCTGCGCATGCTGGAGTCCGGGGAGGACCCGAGGTTCCTGGCGCGACGCATGGTGATCTTCGCCTCCGAGGACGTCGGGCTCGCCGATCGGCAGGCTCTGCCGCTCGCCGTGGCCGCGTTCGACGCGCTGGACAAGGTCGGGCTGCCGGAGGCGCGCTACGCCCTGACCCACGCGGCCGTCGCCCTCGCCGTCGCCCCGAAGTCGAACAGCGTCACGCGCGCCATCTCGGCGGCGCTGGAGGCGGTGCGGACCCACGGCAACCTCGACGTCCCACCGCACCTGCGCGACGGGCACTATCGTGGTGCGGCGGAGCTCGGGCACGGGGTGGACTACGACTACCCTCACGACCACGAGGACGGTTTCGTCCCCGCGCAGACCTACCTGCCGGACGAGCTCGTCGGTCGTGAGCTGTTCGAGCCGAGCCGCCACGGCCACGAGGGTCCGGTGGCCGACCGGCTCGCGGACCTGCGGGCGCGGCGGCGCGCCGAACGCAGGGGCTGAGACCGCACCGGGGCAGTCGCCCAACGGCAGCCATCCCGATCGACAGAGAACCAGCGACGCAGGAGGACGAGCGCACGTGGACATCAGCGACTGGGCCATCGTCTTCGCCGTCGTCTTCTGGGGAGCGTTGGTCGTCGTGGCCTGCTGGGCGCTGACCAAGGTCGTCGCGCTGCTCGAGGAGGCGACGCGTGACCTGCGCGAGACCACGGACCGCATCCTGCCGACGTTGGAGCAGGTCACGGAGACCGCGGCCGGTGTCAACGTCGAGCTGGCCCGGGTCGACACGATCATCGCCGGGGTCCAGTCCATCACCGCCACGACCGATCAGCTGGTTGGGGTGCTCCACGCCACCGTGTCCAACCCGCTGATCAAGGTCGCAGCCTTCGCCGCGGGGAGCGCGAAGGCCGCCCGCAAGCTGCGCGACTGAGCCCGCCCGCACCGACCACCTCGACCAGGAGCTCGCCGTGAAGCGCGTGTTCACGCTGGCCCTCGGCCTCGGCGCCGGCCTCGTCGTCGGCGCCTACGTCGTCCGCCGCCTCGACGAGGCACAGCGGGCCGTCGCCCCGAGCAACCTCGCCGGTCAGGCCGGCCGGGCCGCCGGCGGCTTCGCCGACCGGCTCCG
>SKTG01000237.1 GCA_007118045.1 Nitriliruptoraceae bacterium | reverse complement strand
TGCGCAGGTCCAGCGCACGCCCGGCGCGGGCCACCTCGTCGTCGAGGACACCGACGTGGCGGACACGCTCGCCCGGTGGCTCCCCACGGTGCCCGTCGCAGCGATCTCCCGCCCGGCGTCCGACGACGTCGTGGACGCCAGCGGGGCAGCCGTGCCGGGTCCGTCGGCGTCGCCGGCGTCGGCGCCCCGGGCATCGGCGCCCCGGGCATCGGCGTCTCGGGCATCGGGGTCGTCGACATCGGGGTCGTGGACATCGAGATCGTTGACATCGGGGTCGTGGGCATCGGGGTCAGCGGCGTCGGGATCGCGGGCGCCCCTCTGGTCGACGCTCGAGGAGCCGGCGCTGTCGGACCGGCTCGCGCTGCTCGAGGTCCCGCACGGTCGTGGCGAGGCCGCACCGGCGAGCCGCACCTTCGGCGAGCTGGGTGCGGAGGTACGTGCTTCGGCCGCCGGACTCGCCGCCCACGGCGTCGCCGCCGGGGACCGCGTCGCGCTGCTGATCACGCCGGGCGTCGAGCTCGCGGTCGCGTTGTACGCATGCTGGCGCGTTGGCGCGGTGCCGGTCCTCGCGGACGCCGGGCTCGGCGCCCGTGGCCTGACGCGGGCATTGCGCAGCGCCGCACCGGACCACCTGATCGGCATCGAGCGCGCCCTCGTGGCCGCCCGGGCCCTCGGCTGGCCCGGACGCCGCATCGCCGCCTCCTCGGTCCCCGCCGGTGTGCGACGGATGACGGGCACGCGGATCGGTCTCGACGACCTCCGCGCGACGGGTGCCGGACACGACCTGCCGCCCCCGCCCGGTGACGACGCGGACGCCGCGATCGCCTTCACGTCCGGTGCGACGGGTGCGCCCAAGGGTGTCGTCTACCGGCACCGCCAGCTCCAGGCCCAGCGCGACGCTCTCGCCACCACGTATTCCATCTCGCGCGACGACCGCTTGGTGGCCGCGTTCGCGCCCTTCGCCCTGTACGGCCCGGCGCTCGGTATCCCCTCGGTGGTGCCGGACATGGACGTCACGGCGCCCAGCACCCTCACGGCGGCGGCGCTCGCCGACGCGGTCGCCGCCATCGAGGCGACGATGGTGTTCGCCTCCCCCGCCGCGCTCGTCAACGTGCGGGCGACCGCCGACGACGTCGATCCGGAGGTTCGCGAAGCGCTGAGCGGGGTGCGGTTGCTGCTGTCGGCCGGCGCGCCCGTCCCGGCGGAGTTGCTGCGTTCGCTGACGCCGTTACTGCCCGCTGCTCAGGCCCACACCCCGTACGGCATGACGGAGGCCCTACCGGTCGCCGACATCTCCCTCGCGGGGATCGAGGCCGCCGGCGCAGGGAACGGTGTCTGCGTCGGGGAACCCGTCACGGGGGTCGAGGTGACGGTCAGTCCCGTCGATGCCCTCGGCCACGCCGATGGGCCCGTGACCACCGAACCCCACGTGACCGGCGAGCTGCTGATCCGCGCGGACCACGTCAAGGACCGTTACGACCGGCTGGTCGCCACCGAACTGCGCAGCTCGCGGGAGCCCGGCTGGCACCGCAGCGGCGACGTCGGCCACCTCGACGAACGGGGCCGCGTGTGGGTGGAGGGACGGCTGGTCCACACGATCGCGACCGCCGAGGGTCTGGTCACCCCCGTCGGGGTCGAGCGGCGGGTCGAGGGCATCGAGCACGTGGCGCTGGCCGCGGCCGTCGGCGTCGGCCCACCCGGGACGCAGCAGGTCGTCATCATCGTCCAGACCGACCCGGCCGCCGGCCGTCCGCAGCTGGCGCCAGCGACGCTGACCCGGCGTGTGCGCGCGGCCGTCGAGGTACCGGTGGCCGCGGTCCTGGCCGTACCGCGCCTGCCCGTCGACATCCGCCACAACTCCAAGATCGACCGGGGGCGGCTGGCCTCCTGGGCCTCGGGCGTCCTCGCGGGTGAGCGGATGCGGCGACCATGAGGGTGCTCGTGACCGGCGCCAGCGGTCGGTACGGCGGCGCCGTCGCCGCCGCGCTCGCCGCTCGTGGTGACGAGGTCGTCGTCCTGCAGCGCAGCGCCGCCGGGCTCGGCGACGGGGTCGAGGAGGTGCGTGGCGACATCACCGAACCACGCGTCGTGGCGCGCGCGATGCACGATGTCGACGCGGTGATCCACCTCGCCGCCCGTGTGTCCATCGTCGGCGACTGGCCGGACTTCGAACGCGTCAACGTGGACGGCACCGCCATCCTGCTCGCCGCGGCCCAGCGGGCCGGCGTCGACCGGTTCGTCTTCGTCTCGTCGCCGTCGGTCGCCCATCAGGGCGAGCCGCTGGTCGGTGCCGGCGCTGATCCAGCGGACCCCGCGCGCACCCGGGGCCACTACGCCCGGAGCAAGGCGGCGGCCGAGCGGCTCGCGATGGAGGCCGACCGCGGCAGCAACGGAGATGGTCCGGCCGTCGTGGCGATCCGCCCCCACCTGGTGTGGGGCCCCGGTGACACCCAGCTGATCGGACGTATCGTCGAGCGAGCGCGAACGGGCCGTCTGGCGCTGGTCGACGACGGCGCGGCGCTGATCGACACGACCTACCTGGACAACGCGGTCTCGGCGACCCTGGCAGCCCTGGATCGGTGTCGGGTGGTGCATGGTCGGGCGTTCGTGGTCTCCAACGGCGAGCCGCGCACGGTGCGCGAGATCCTCACTCGCATCTGTGACGCGGCCGGTGCACCCCGCCCGACCCGTCGGGTCCCGCTGGGCGTCGCTCGGGCGGGCGGTGCCGTCGCCGAGCGCGTCTGGCGGGTACTCGGACGCGACGACGACCCTCCCATGACCTCCTTCCTGGCGGAACAGCTGGCGACGGCGCACTGGTTCGACCAGCGCCGCACGCGCGAGGCGCTGGACTGGGAGCCGACCGTCCCGCTCGAGGAGGGCTTCGCCCGCCTTGCGGCCTCGTTCAACGGGGGCTGACCCGGACGCGTGCGGCCTGATCAGGTGGGCGTTCCGACAGGCGGGTCGCTCGCTTCGACGCCTGCGTCTTCCGTTTGGGAGTGGACGGTGAGGGCCGAGGGACGACTCGAGTCCGTGTCCAGATCGATGTTCCGGATCGATGTCGATGGTGGCCGGCACGGCGACG
>SKTG01000166.1 GCA_007118045.1 Nitriliruptoraceae bacterium | reverse complement strand
GCCCTGCTTGACCTCGAAGGACTTGTCGTAGTCGTTGCCGCAGACCTCGCACTGAGCCATCGTGGTTGCCTTTCGAACCGATGCCGAGACGGCGACGCGGTGACGTCGACGCATCTGCCGGGATCGCGTCGCGCGGCGGATCCGCGCGCTGCGTCGGCATCGTCGTCCCCAGCGCCGGCTTCGGTCCGGTCGCCCTCCGGCCGGCGTCCGGGGACCTGGGTCGGTCCAACTGGACGGTGGACGGTCCGGACGGGTACGTCCGTCACGGCCGACCTCATCCGCCGCGTGTTCTCATGACGAACCCTGGCTCGATCCCCGGTGCTCGAGCTCCGACGACAGGTGGCCGCCCACGGTGACCCGTAGCCGCCCGAAGCACGTCATGCCCGCTGAGCGACCGCGACCGGCCGACCCCGTCGGTCTGTCCATCCTGACCACAGCGGTCGTCAGCTACCTGCGCGCTCGAGGACCGGACGCCGCGGAACCGCAGGTCGAGGTCGTCCGGGACGAGGAGGATCTCTACGTGCGCTGCCGGTGCGCGAGCCGGCCCGGCGCCACGACCACGCCCGACGGCCCGCTGGCGACGTGGTTGCGGCGCCATCCCCGCGCCACCGTGGACATCGGTGAGGACGGTGGCGATCTCGTGTGCGTGGTCCACCATCCGCTCGAGTGACCGATCCGTCTCCGATGCCCGCCCCCCGACGGGGGTCCTCGGCACGGAGCCCGGCAACCCGGCCCCGACCTCGACGTCGAACGCCGCTGGGGCCGGGGTTCCGGCGGACCCCTCGGGCCCGCGGCTCAACGGCGCTCGACGCGGAACGTCAGGTTGAACGGCGAGAGCAGGGACGGGAGGGGTCGGCTTCGATCGAGACCGCCCTCGACCGCGTGGTGCTCGTGCTCCTCGAGCAGCGCCGCCAGCATCGAGGTGGTCAGCAGCAGCACCAGGTTGCGCCCCGGACAGACCACCGGGCCGTCGCTGAACGGGACCAGCGGCCAGTCCGCGGCCGAACGTTCCCGCGTCCAGAGCTCCGGGGCGAAGCGGTCCGCCTCCGGCAGGTGCCGATCGTCCCGGTGGAAGTACGGCGCGAAGATCACCAGACCCGTTCCCGCGGGCAGCACCCCACGTTCCCACGCCGTGTTCTCCTTGCCGTCCCGCAGGATCCCTGGCGTGGTCGGCCACAACCGCAGCGATTCGAGGACGCTGGCCCGCAGCAGCGGCAACTCGGCCGGGTCTGAGCTCGATGCGAGCTCCTCGCGGACCGCGGCGGCGGTGTCGGGGTGCGCGTCCAGCAACGCCAGCGTGCGGTAGGCAGCCATGCCGGCGGGCTCGAAGGCGAACAGCCACTGCGGCACCTGCTGGTGCGGCACGGTGTGCTCGGTGGTCGGCGTGGCGGCCATCATCGCGGCGAGGCTGCCGGGCTCGGCACGGTCGACATGGCTCTGGAGCTGCCCGAGGAACCGGGCCCGCAGGCGCTGGTCGGTGGGGCGCAGGTAGGACCAGTTGGCCTTCGCGCGCAGCTTGCCCAGCAGGTCCGTCAGCTCGTGGTCGTCACGGGCGGCCTCACCCAACGTGACCGTGCGCACGAGCCGGTACCAGGCGGGGACGAAGTCCTCCCAGGTCAACCGTCCCGTCGCCTCGGCCCCACGGAGGAGCTCGTCGGCCTGCTCACGCACCGCCACCAGGAACGTCTCGGCGTGGGAGTGGATCGGCCGGGGGGTCTCGAGGACCGCCTCGTTGAAGCGTCGCCGGTCCTCGCGTTCCTCCCCCTCGGAGATCAGCACGCCCTGCGGCTGGAAGGCGCCCAGCGCGTGGACCTTCTCCAGGTTGGCGGCGCTGAACGGATCCGGTGAGGCGCGCAGGATCCGCTGCACGTGCTCGCCGTCGAGCACCAGCGCGAGGCGCCGTCCGGGCAGCCGCAACAGCAGCGGGCCCTCGCCGTAGCGGTCGTTGAGGCGTTGCATCTCGCGTACCGCGCGACGGTCGAGGTCCAGGCGCTCGGCGATGTCCACCACCGGTGGCCGCCGCACGATCACGCCTCTGCCGAGCAGGGGGAGCAGTACCCGGATGGAGACACGGATCGTGTCGAGCACGGAGGCTCGCGGCAAGCGGCGCCGGCCGGTCCGGGCCTGCTGCCCGGTCGCGACCGGATCGTCGGAACCCGTCGTGCCAGGTCCGCCGCCCTCGACGACCGCACCGTCGGGAACGGAGGCTTCGTCGCTCATGTGGCTGGTCCTCTCGCGTGGTCTGAGGTCGGGGGTGCGTCGCGCTCGGGCCGACCAACCCACCCGTCGCCCCCGCTCGGCCGGGACCGGGTCGGTGACGGCACGGTCGGTCGTGCCCTGATGTGGCGGGTCAGGCCTGGCCCGCTACGGCCTCGCTCTCGTCGCTCTCCGCGGAACCGTCGCCGTTGCTGCCAGGAGCGGCCGCGTAGACGTCCGAACGCCAGCCGCAGCCCGGCCGGTTGCTCAACCATCGCAGCACGATCGGCCGCGCCCACAGTGGGGTCCGACCCCGCGTGACCTGAGGCTCCGGCAGGTACCCCCGGTAGCGGTAGCTGTCGATCGTGGCCTTCGATACCTGCGCAGCCTCCGCGATGTCACCGACCGTCATCATGGCCTGAACCTGGAGTTCGGGCGCCTGGAGACCGACGACCAGGTCCCCGGCGTGAGGGGGCCGGGCCCCCTGCCGGCGGATCGTGATCTCGCCCTGGCAGGGGCGGCGGGCGAGCAACCAGTCGAGCTCGTCCGAGGTGAGCGAGCGGAAGCTCTGCGCCAGCTCGATCACCGAAGCGCCGGGATCGAGCGTGAGCAGCTCACCGAGCGTGAGATCGCGTGCTCCCGGGACGGCGGCGTTCCAGTCGTAGCGCCAGACGCCATCCCGATCGCGCCAGTAGGTCGAGTTGCACGACCTGATCGGTGCCATCGATCGCCTCCCGCTTCCTGCGGTCGGGGGCGACGACGAGCCGAACAGCAGGGTCGTCAGGACCCGACCGCTCGCTGTTGAACGTCTTCCGAGGTACCGAAGGTCTACCGCACGCGTGTGCAGGATGCAATCCGAACCTCGTGGTGGAGTCGCTGGCCGACCCACCGATGCCACGCCTTCCGGAGCTCGCGGTGCGCGCTTCCCTGGCTTCGAGGCGGCAGGGCCGCGCCGGCTGCGTCCCCGCGATCCGGGACGGCACCGATGCCGCATGGCGGCATGGCCGTCGCGGTGCACCTCGTCTCGGGACTGGAGGCCACCGATGGAACCACGATCCGCTGACGTGGGGGGCCTGCTCCTGAGCGAGCACCGGCGTTTCCGGTGCCTGCTCGACGCCACGTGCGAACGCGCGACCGAGGGCACCATCGCCGAGCCGACGGAGCTCTCCGAGCTCGTGCTCGGGCTGGTCGTCAGCCTCCTGAGCGAGGAGCAGCTGGTGCACCGACCTGCCCAATCCTCGCTCAGCGGCCATGACGCCGCGCGGGACCGCCACACGGAGATCACCTCCATCGTGCACACGTTGTGCCGGGCGGCGGCGAACCACGGCGACCCCCGACGACACGTCGAGGAGCTGGCCTCGGCTCAGGCGCAGTATCGCGAGTACACCGAACACGCGGAGATCGAGGTGCTGACCTTCCTCCACCGGGTGTTCGACGAGGAGCAACGGGTCGCGTTGGCGCAGCGTTACCCGGACCTGGTGCGTCACGCGCGCGACAGCTCGCTGGAACGGCTCGCTGGGCTGCCCGCCTGGGAGGACCCACAGCTGTTGCCGTGGTTGCGATCCCTGATCCAGGAACGGATGGACGGGTCGGACCAGCCACGGGTCCCCGAACGCTCCCGCGATCAGACGGCGCCGGCGACCGGTGCCGCACACGAGCCCTGACCCGCGTTCAGCGCCCGCGGCTGATGCCGCCGCCGTGAAGCAGCGCTGCGGACCTCAACCGGTGTCGTCAGCATCGGCTCCCCGCTGCCGTCGGTCGATCCACTCGATGAACGTCGGGACGTCGCCGGGGCCCACCTCGCTGACGTAGGTGCGCGCCCACCGATCGATCTGATCGTCGGTGAAACCGCGATCCGTGAGCTGATCCCGGGCTTCGTTCGCGAGCAGCCGGGCTGGCTCGATCTGGGTGTCCTTGGGCTCGCCCTCGGGGACGCCGGTGTCCTGTGGATCCTCCGGCTCCGGTTCTGGTCGGTCGCTCATCGAGGTCCTCGTGTCTCGGGTTCGCCTGCACCGTGGGCGGCGTGGTCGCGCGTGCCGAGCCACCCGACCGACGGGTCGGAACGAACGCTGCCCGGTCGTTCCGGTGAACGCAACCGTCCTCGAGGGCGCGCGGTCACGGCCGGGCACACCGGCGCAGCGGGGTCGACGGCTCCGACGACGAACGCGGGCCGGAGGACCCAGGTGACGTCAGGTCAGTCGGTGGAGGACACCCTCCGGGCGGTCGGGCGGCGCCCCGACCGTCGACGACCAGGTGGAGCATGCTCGGACGCTCCGAGCCGTCCGGAACCCGCACACGCTCGCGCGGCCGCGGTACCGAGGCGGTGTGACGCAGGCTCGGCGGCCTTCGGCGGCCCGGGCCGAGACCAGGAGCAGCACGATGACGCAGCCACCGCAGCAGCAGACCCATCCCGGCACCGAAGCCGCGATGGACCCGTTGGCCGACCACGGTCAGGACACCTACCGCGGGTCCGGTCGGCTCGAGGGCAAGGCGACCGTCATCACCGGTGGTGACAGCGGGATCGGTCGTGCGGTCGCGCTCGCGTTCGCTCGGGAGGGCGCGGACGTCCTGATCGCCTACCTCGAGGAACACGAGGACGCGCGAGCGACGGCGCAGCTGGTCGAGGACGCCGGACGCACGGCCGTGCTCGTCTCCGGCGACGTGGCCGAGCCGGAGCACTGCCAGCAGATCGTGGACCGGGCGGTGGACGCGTTCGGCCGCATCGACGTGCTGGTCAACAACGCGGCCTACCAGATGGCCCGTCAGTCGCTCGCCGAGATCCCGGACTGGGAGTGGGACCACACCCTGGCCACCAACCTCAGCGCGACCTTCCGGCTGACGCGGGCGTCGGTCCCCCACATGGCTCCCGGCAGCTCGATCATCAACACGACCTCCATCCAGGAGGATCAGCCGACCCCGATGCTCCTCCCCTACGCGGCCACGAAGGCGGCCATCACCAACCTCACCGCCAACCTCGCGCAGCTGCTCGGCCCCGAGGGGATCCGCGTGAACAGCGTCGCTCCGGGACCGATCTGGACCCCGCTGATCCCCGCGACGATGCCCTCGGAGGCCGTGGAGAGCTTCGGGGACAACACCCCGCTCGGGCGCCCGGGCCAGCCGGCCGAGGTGGCGCCGCCGTACGTGTTGCTCGCCTCCGACGAGGGCAGCTACCTGTCCGGTTCCCACATCGCGGTCACTGGCGGCAAGCCGGTCTTCTGACCGGCCCTGAGCTGCCCCGACCGGCTGGCCGGCGCCCCGGGCCGGGACGAGCGCGGACGTGGCTCAGGACGGGTCGAAGACGGTGAGCAGGCCCGCGACGTCGACCTTTGCGCGGATGTCGGCGGCGGGCCCCTCGAGCCAGAGCCAGGTGCCGGCGGACAGCGGCGTGTCGTCGCCGCCGATCATCGCCGTGCCCCGGAGCACGAGCAGCGAGGCCGGCCCGTTCCAGCTCGAGGACCCCAGGCTGGCGCCCTGGGCGATGCAGACCAGGGTCTGCGTGGCGGAGCCACCGCCCAGTCCCGGCGTGAGCGCCATCGCGGCCCGCCCGTCGGTCGCGTCGCGCGCCTCACCCGTCAGACGTCGGATCGCCTCGTCGAGCTGAAGCGGCGAGCCGGGTATGCGGGAGTGGTCGGTCCGATCGGTCACGTTCCATCGCTCCGGCCCGATTGGGCCGTCGTGAGTTCGTCGATCCGCACCTGCTCCTCGTGCACGGGCTCGTGTGCCACCTCGAACAGCTCGTCCACGGGGAGGGGTGCGGGGAGCGGGTAGCGAGCCGGGATCTCCTTCACGCGACGGTGGTAGCGGCCGTAGTGCGCGAAGTCGAGCGGGAACTCGTCCAGGTCCGCTCCGAGCGTGGTCCCCGAGCGCCGCGCCTGGTCGAGGACCTCGGTGCGCCACCTCTGACCGTCCGGCAGACCCACCGCCTCGACGCCGTGCTGGAAGAGGGCCAGGTGGACGTCGTCGAACGGTGGCCGGGCCCGCAGGTAGTCGCGGACGAGTTCGAGCGAAGGCTCCATGTTGAACCGCATCCAGAACGGCACGGAGCCGGTCCGCAACGTCCAGTAGGGATCGAGCGCGATGAACGACTGCACCCACAGACGGCTGGCGAGGAGACCGCGACGCTCGTACCAGCCGCGGTACAGATCGGCCACGAAGGGGCTGAGCGCGTGGGGATCGTCGAACCGCACCCGGACGACGCGGTACCCGTGTTCCTCCGCGAAACGTGTCACGTCGTCACGGAGGCGATGCTCGAAGCCCCACTCGGCCTCGGGGCTCTCGGTGTCGGGCTCCGGTCCGTGCCACTGGCGGACGGGCGAGTCGTAGCGCTCGAGGTACTCGGCGACACGTGGACCGCCGCGGTGGAACTCCTCCTCGGTCGCACCACCCACGGCGCCGTGCTGGAAGACGTGGCGGTCGCTGATCCTGGTCGTCCGCCACCGCCGGTCGCACTCCAGCAGCAGGATCGTGCCACCGGACCGGAGCCGCTCGCGGAGGATCCGTTCGTAGTGGGGACCCAGGCGACGCCGCTTGACCCGGAAGTACGTCAGGGCGCGGACCATGAGGCGGTCCTGGTTGGCGTCGTGCATGTGGTGCAGCTGCCAGTCCGGGTTGTTGCGCATCAACGCGGCCCCGGGCTCCAACCCGCGCTCCATCGCCTCCTGCGGGTCGTCGGGATGGACCCGTTGACCGACGGGAACGAAGACGGTCTGTGGCAGGAACGGGGCCCCGAGGGCGGCCTGGAGCATGGTCCCGGCTCCGCTGGACGAGCCGATCGCCACGACCGGGAACGGGCCCGATGGGTAGATCTCCTCGGTCCACCGCCCGACCGCATCGAGGTCCAGGTCGCCCACCGCGTCCGGGTCGACCGCCTCGGTGGCGCCGCCGGCGATGAACAGCTTCTCGCGGAGCCGCTGCGGCAGCACGTTGGCGGCGGCGGCGATCGGCTGCAGCGCCGGAGGGTTCCCCAGCGCCGGGAAGTCCTCACCGTGCAGGAAGGCCGCGATGGCCCGGGTCATCGCGCTGGCCGAGTCGAAGTCGGCGACGAAGCTCGGAGGTGACGGTGCGCTCATCGGTCGGGCTCCTGCTCGGTCGGGGTCTCATCGGTCGGGCTCGGACGGGCACGGTCCGCGGTGACCTCGGCTGGTCGTGACAGGTCCACGTCACGGTCCAGGAAGTCACGTACGGCCTGCGCGAGGGTCACCGGCTCGGTGAAGGTCATCGCGTGGCGTCCCGCGAGCACGACGAGCCGGCCGCGCGGCAGGCCCCGCGCCAGCTCCTCGGCCCACCTCACACCGACGAGCGGATCCCGGGTCCCCCGGACGACCAGCGCGGGACACGTGACGCGGTCGACGATGTGCTCGGGTCGATCGTGCAGCGCCGTGGCGAACAGGCGCAGGACACGTCGCGGGCCGGCGGCTCGCTGGTCCTCGAAGACGATGCGGCGCATCATCCACGGTTGCGTGGCCATCTCGAGGGGCCAGCGGGCGAGCTGCTGCCGGAGACGGCGACGATGACGATCCACGGTCGGGGAGACCAGCACGAGCGCGTCCAGGGCGGGACCCAGCTGCGCCGCGGCGTGCAACGCGATCTGCGCACCGACGGAACAGCCGATCAGCACCCGGGCCCCGGACAGCCGCCCGACCCGGTCGGCCACGGATCGTCCCAGGGCGTCCACGTCGGGGGGCACGTCGGGTTCCCCGACGGCGGCGGCGCCGAAACCCGGCAGGTCGGGTGCGAGCACCGTGCCGTCCTCGGCCAACTCCCGCGCCACGGGCGTGGTCATGCGGCTCGCCACCCCGAGTCCGTGCAGCACCACGAACGTGGGGTGGCCGCCGCCCCAGCGGCGACCCACCCAGCCGAGCATCGGGGTCGGCTCGGGCCCGGGAGCCGGATCGGGCGAGCTCTCCGCGGGCGTCGCGTGGGGCCGCTCACCGCTTCCGGTGGCAGCGACCGAGGGCACGCGGGGGTCCTCGCCGACGGGACTCATCGCGCCCGCCGCAGCCGCATCAGCGCGAGTGCCCCGGCGGTGAGCAACGTGGCACCGACCAGGGGCACGGACCGCTCCGTCGGCCGGACCCACCCACCTCGAACGGTGGTCGCTTCGGGGTCGGGGTCGTGCAGGTTGCCCGCCGTCGCGTAGGTCGGCGAGCGTCCGAAGTGCTCCCGCTCCATCATCGTCCGGCTCGTGCGCTCGGCGAGTCGCGGCAGGTGCCGGGCGAGCCCGGCGGTGATCCGATGGGGCAGCCCCACCACCCGCAGCCGCCGGGGACGCTCGAGCGAGGCGATGACGGCGGCGGCGACGTCCTCCGGGTCCGTGATCGGCGATGGGGGGACGACGTCGCGACCCATGTGGTTGCCCGCCTGACCGAACAGCGGCGTGTCCACAGGCCCGGGAGCGACCTCGCAGACGGCGATGCCGTCCTTCCAGAGCTCCTGGCGGACCGACACGGTCAGGCCGTGGATCGCGTGCTTCGTCGCCACGTAGGCGGCCTGGTACGGGGAGGGCGCGACGCCGAGGATCGAGGACACGTTGACCACCACCCCACCGCCCCGCTCGCGCAGGTGCGGTAGCGCGGCCAGGATCCCGTCGACGTAGCCGTGCAGGTTGACGTCCAGCACCCGATGGACGTCACGACGGGCGGGCGCGTCGATCGGCCCGTACAGGTTCACCCCGGCGTTGTTCACCCAAGCGTCCAACCGGCCGTGCTCCTCGGCGACCCGAGCCGCGAGGCGCTGCAGTGCCCCCTCCTCGGTGACGTCGAGCGGCTCCGGAACGATCCGACCGGGTGCCGTCTCACCCCCGGAGGCGAGCTGGCTCAGCGCCTCGCGACGCCGAGCGACGGCGATGACGGTCACGCCGCGGCTCGCCAGTCGGAGCGAGACCGCTCGGCCGATGCCGCTGCTGGCACCGGTCACGACCACGACCGCGCCCTCGAACGACGGGAGTCCACCGCTTCTCATCTCGTCCTCCTGTCAGGCTCGCCACGTCCGCTGCGCGGACCCGGCCGTCGATGGCGGGAACGGGCCGTCATGGCGGCATCTCCGTGGCCCCCTGGCGTGCGGTCAGCTCGGCGCTGCGGCTGTGGTCCGTGTCGGGGGTGAGGGGCGGCGTCGGTGCCCCACCGCCTGCGCGGATGGCCGTGAGCAGCTCGGCCAGGGAGGCTCGGGCGTCGTGGCGTGGTCGCCAGCCGAGCTCCGTGCGGGCTCGGAGCCCGGACAGCGTCGGGCTGTGCACCGCCAGGTCGAACCAACCGACGTCGATCGGGATCAGACGCGCACGCCAGGCGAGCGACACGGCCGGTCGCACCGCACCGACGGGCACCGCCACGGTGCGAGCCTCGAACAGCTCGGCCACGTCGCTCAGGGACAGCGTGGGCTCGGCGACCAGGTTGAACGCGCCGGCATGAGCACCGGTGACGGCCCGACGGAAGGCGTCCGCGGCGTCGTCGGCGTGCAGGACCTGGAACTCCAGGCCGGGCAGACGCGGCAGCACGGGCAGGCGCCCTCGGTGCAGCAGGCCCCGAGGGAACAGCGTGCCGAGGAACTCACGTCGGACGTGCGAGGCCGTCTCGGCCTTGAACATCAGTCCGGGCCGCAGACGCACCACCCGGATGTCGGGGTGCGTGGCCTCGAAGACGTCGAGCAGACGCTCGGTGTACGCCTTCGCCATCGAGTACGCGGACGTCGGAACGCCGTCCGTCGGCCAGGATTCGTCCACCTGCGAGCCGTCCGCGGGTCGCGGCGAGTAGGCGCCGACCGACGACGCGTAGACGATCGCCCCGACCCCCGCCTCGGCCGCGGCCTGCAGCAGACGACCGGTGGCTCGCACGTTGACGTCCCACAGCCGGTCGATGTCGCGGGTCGGCTGCAGGAGCCAGGCGAGATGGACCAGCACGTCGACATCACGCAGCTCGCCCCGGAGATCGTCGACGGCGAGGTCCGCGGTTCGCCACGTCACCTCTGCCGAGGCCGCCGCGGGGGGACGTCGCGCGAGCCCGATGACCTCGCTGACGTCCGGGTCCTCGACGAGCTTCGGCAGCAGTGAGGTCCCGACGTTGCCGGTCGCGCCGGTCACCAGGACACGGAGCCCGTCACGTGCTACACCCGGACCGGAGTCGATGGCCACGGACCGTCCTTTCGCGGAGGTCGAGCGTGGGCGGCGGCGAGTGCGGCCGACCGGCCGGGGTCGCGCCTTCGGGCACCGACCCCACCCAGTCGAGCCGGTTGGCGTCCCTTCCCCTGGCGTGTGTCCACGGGTGGTCGGGCCGCCCGGGTGGGCGTGCTCAGCGCCGCGGCGCCTCCGGCGGCTCCCGCACGACCAGGACCGAGGCCGTGGACCGGCGTGCGGCCGTCCCGGGGTCACCGGCCCCAGCGAGACGGCGGCCGAGCGAGCCCGTGCCACGCTCACCGACCACCAGCAGCCCGGCACCGAGCTCCTCCTGGGCACGGACGAACGCTTCGTGGACCGCGTCGCCGTACCGCACGTGGGTACCGCTGACCGTGACCCCGAGCGTTTCGGCGTTCGCCCGCTCCTGCTCGAGCATGGCCTGAGCCTCCTCGTCGGTCCGTTCCCGCGTCACCGGGCTCATCGGCTGCCCGCGCAACGTCGGGCTGCGGACCTTGACGTGCACGAGGTGCAGCTCCGAACCCGTGCTGGAGCACAGCTCGGCGGCGGCCATGACCGCGTGGCGCGAGTGCGCCGTGCCGTCCACGCCGACGAGCACGAGGGTGGGGAAGAAGGACATGCTCGCTCCTCTAGATGAACGGGATGACGACGGCGACCGTGACGATGAGCAGCGCGAGCGAGAGGTAGCGGTAGTTCTGGTAGACGGGCTTGCCGGCCAGCTGCTCGGATTCCTCCTGCCAGGTCGACCGGGTGAACGACACGTCCGCGAACTCGGCGGGATCCGGCGCTGGGCGTGCGACCGAGATGGCGATGAAGGTCAGCACGCTGATCAGGAACATGATCCCGGTGCCGTACAGGAACTGCAGCTCGACCAGCTCGAAGACCTCGGTCACGAAGAAGGCCACGAGGCCGAGCGGGAAGATGATCGCGATCGTCCAGAAGCCGGCCTCCCTCCCGGCCCGTCGCCAGAAGATCCCACCGAGCAGGGAGACCACGATCGGCATGGTGACGTAGCCGAGGAACGACTGGAAGAACTCGACCAGGCCGTCGAAGCGCAGGATCACCGGCGCCCAGGCCGCGGCGACGATCATGAAGACACCGACCAGGATGCGGCCGCGCAGCAACAGCTGCGGCTCGGTGAGGTCGGGC
>SKTG01000367.1 GCA_007118045.1 Nitriliruptoraceae bacterium | reverse complement strand
GCGTCCTCGGCCTGCGGGAGACGGAGCTCGGCGGTCATGCCTGCCCCACTGGAGGACACGTCCAGTTCACCGCCGAGCCGCCGCGCCAGCCGGCTCGCCGTGTACAGGCCCAACCCGACACCTTGGTGCTGGCGGACCAGCGAGGTGTCCGCCTGGGTGAACGGTTCGAGGGCCGTCCGTTCGAAGCCGGAGGGCAGTCCCGGCCCGTGATCGCGGACCCGCAGCAGCACGGAGCCACGTCGACGCCGGCAGGTGACCTCGACGGGGCTGTCCGCCGGGGCGAACTTGGCCGCGTTGTCCAGTAGGCAGCGCAAGGCCACCGCGAGCAGATCCTGCACGGTCACGAGGCGAGCGTTCTCGGGCACGTCGAGCTCGAGGCGCCCCGACAGGTCGGGCTCCACCGAGCCGGCCACCTCGAGCACGAGCGTGCGCAGCTCGACGATCTCGCGTTCGCGTTCACGCACGTGAGGTGCGTCGATCCCGAGGTCCCCGATCTCGACCGACAGCGTGTGGTCGATCCCGTCGTGGGCCGAGCCGCACCCGGCCTCGTGCCCTCCCGCCGCGACCAGTGCCTGGTCGACGAGCTGCTCGAGGCGCCTGGTCGACCGCGCGGTGGCCTCGAGGAGGTCGCGGAAGTCGGATCCGACGGCGTTCGGTCGGGCGCGCAACGTGTCCACGCCGCCACGGATCACCGTGAGGGGGGTTCGCAGCTCGTGGGACACCAGCTGCACGAGCGCGGCGCGCTGCTCAACGAACTGCTGTTCGCGCACGGCCAGCTCGCGCTCCCGCGCGGCGAGTTCGCGTTGCCGCTCCTCGAGCCGAGCCGTCGGCGGTCCGTGCTCGTCGTCCCGCTCGGCGAAGCCAGGATCGACGGCCGTCGAACGTCCCTGAGGCCGCGTCGCCGGCCGCAGCCGCCGGCGCACCGCACGCGCGAAGGCCGTGCCAGCGGCACGGCAGCGGCCGATCAGGCCGGAGCGGCGACGGCGGTGCGTCGGCGATGGATCCGGCAACGCGCCTCCAGGTCGAAGGGGTGGTGTCTCCGCCGGCGTCCTCACGGGCGTGCTGGGGGGCAGCTCGTGACGACGCCGGCGTTCGGACGATGCCCGTCTTGGGGGAGATGGGCTTCGCGGTCGGCCCGGGGATAGGCCGTCGACGCGCGTCCGACCGGTGGCGTACCGACCGGAGACACCGGGGTTGGCTTGGATACTGGTCAGACGCCCGCGTTCACGACACCAGCGAACGCCGGCTGCGCGGCCAGGGCCATCAGGGCGGCGGAGAGGGAGATGGTGGCGAGGCGGCGCTTCACGGGATCCTCCAGGGGACGTCGGGTTCGTTCTCGGCGGCTGACTTCGATGCTCGTAGACAACCGCCCCGGTGTCTCCCCGGTGTCTCTCCCGGGCCTACTTTCCGAGGGACCTTGCGCTCACCCGCTGCGGCGACCGCGCGTGGCAACGTGACGTCCAGCATCGCGGAGCGCGGCGATGTCACGACGGACAGTGGCCGAACTCACGTCCAGGACCGTGGCGAGATCGTGCACCGTCGGTGCACCACGTTGCTCCTCGATCTGGGTGACCACCCGATGCAGGATGGCGCGTCGACGCTCGACCGGGTCGGCGGGATCGTCGTGTCGCAGCGCGCGGTCGACGACGACCTCGATCATCTCGCCGCCGGTGAGGGCCCGGCCGACGGGCGCGTCGGTGGAGGCGACCACCAGCCGGTGACGGCCTTCGTCCGCCCTGGGGACCCAGTTGACGATCCTCTCGTGCTCCGGGATGGCGAGGGCGCGTTCCCGCTCGTGTGGCAGGAACTCCGCGAGCGTCGCACGCAGCTCCTCGGCCGCCACGGCCGCCGCCGCATCGGCCTCGTCCTCGTAACCGGCCGCCCGCAGCGCCAACGCGTGCTGCAGCCGCACCAGGTACGGACGTTCGACCCCGGAGTGGAGGTCCGCGATGGCCGCCCGGGTCGCCGCGCACGCTGCGTGGCCGTCACCGGCGCGCGCGAGCACCTCCCCCAGGCACCCCTGCAACGAGGTCTCGACGTCGACCAGCCCGGCCGCACTGACCTCGTCCAGGATCGACCGCAGCTCGGCCGCGGCACCGCCGAGGTCCCCCGAGGCGATGGCGAGCTCGGAGGCGCGCCGGGCGAGCTGGGCCCGCATCCACACGTCGTGGCCAGCGCCACCGGCCGCCTCGGACGCCGCGGCGAGGTGCTGGCGTGCCCTCACGAGGTCGCCCTCACGCAGGCGTACACCTGCCAGCGTGTCGCGGCACTGGGCCGCGAAGACGGCGTCACCGATCTCCTCGAAGTAGGTGAGCGCCCGTTCCGCCTGGAGCGTCGCGGCGTGGTCGTCACCGAGGACGCCGTGGAGCACGGCGGCCTGGTTGCTGCGCACGATGCCCTCCAGTCGCCGATCCTGCAGCGACAACGCGAGGCGCTCGGCGACGTCGTAGTCGTCGATCGCGGCGCGGATGTCGGCACTGACGTACCGGGCGTTGGCCCGGTTGAGGTGACCGAGGGCCTCCCCCTGCCGGAAGCCGATCTCGACGGAACGGTCGATCGCACGGCTGTAGAGATCGCTCGCGGCATCCGCTTGGCCGGTCTCCATGCGGATGCTGCCGAGGACGACCAACGCCTTGATCTCCTCGCGGGCTTCGCCCTCTCGATCGGCGAGCGCGAGGACGCGCTCGAGGGCGGACACCGCTTCCTCGTATCGTTGCAGCTCGCGGAGCACGGAGCCCAGCTGCACCCGTGCCTGTACCTCCACGTCGCTCGCAGCTCCCACGCCGACCACCCGCTCGAGGACGGGCACCGCGTCGGCCCGCCGACCCGACCAGGAGAGCACGGATGCCTGAGCCACGAGAGCTCGCGCCAGCGGGTCGGGGGCTCTCAGCTGCTCCGCCCCCGCGACGGCACGTTCGGCGGACTCCAGGCCGACGGCGAGGTCGCCGAGATGAGCGGACAGGAGGGCACGACGCCGCGCGACCTCCACCTCGCGCTCGAGCACGCCGTCGGCCAGGATCGCGAGCTCCTCGAGGGCGCGCCGCTGCCCCTCGCGGTCACCGAGCACGTCCAGCACGGTCTCGT
>SKTG01000312.1 GCA_007118045.1 Nitriliruptoraceae bacterium | reverse complement strand
CTCGCCCGGATCGGCGGCCCGCAGGCGACCAGACGGCCGGACGACCCGGCGAGGAGTACCTGATGCGAGTCCGCGAGGTCCGCGCCCACCACCTCCGTGCCACCATCGACGAGCCGTTCCGCTGGTCGATGTACACGACCCCGATCCGGCAGGCGCTGCTGATCGAGGTCGAGACCGACGACGGCGTCGTCGGGTGGGGCGAGTCGGGCGCCGGGACGATGCCGGCGTCGGGCGCACGCTTCGTCGAGGAGGTCCTCGCGCCGCTGGCGGTCGGCGCAGACCCCTTCCACCTCGCCGGCATCCGTCAGCGGGTCCAGGCGACCTTCGACCGGGCCGGGTGGACCGCTGGCGGCTTCGCCGCGCAGGCCTTCAGCGGGCTGGAGACCGCCTTGTGGGACGTGATGGGACAGGCGACGGGGCGCCCCGTCTCGGACCTGCTCGGTGGCCGCGTCCGCGAGCACGTCGCGGCGTACGCCACCGGCCTCTACTACGACGCGACGCGGGCCCGGGACTCGAGCGCCCGGGCCGAGGAGGCGACCACCTACCTCGAGGCCGGTTTCCAGGCGATGAAGATGAAGATCGGCGGGCTCGCACCCGCGGACGACCTCGCGGCCGTGACGCGCCTCCGCGAGGTCGTCGGGGAGGACGTCGCCCTGATGGTGGATGCGAACGGCGCCTACGACCGCGCCACGGCGATCGCCCTCGGCCGCGACCTCGAGGAGCTCGACGTCGCGTGGTTCGAGGAGCCTGTCCAACGCCACGATCTGGACGGGTACCGCGAGGTCCGGCGCGCGTTGACGCTGCCCATCACCGGTGGCGAGCACCTGGGCAGCATCGAGGCGTTCCGCGACCTGCTCCTCGGCGGAGCCGTCGACGTCGTCCAGCCCGACGTCGCGAACTGTGGCGGTCTGGCCGCGGCGCGCGAGATCGCCTCGCTCGCCCGCGCCGTGCACGTCCGGGTCTACCCGCACGTGTGGGGGACACCGGTGGCCATCGCTGCGGCGTTGCACCTCGCCAGCACGCTGCCGTCCACCCCGCCGACCGAGCACCCGACGGTGCTCGCTCAGGAGCCGGTCTTCGAGTTCGACAGCACCCCGCATCCGATCCGGGACGCGATGATGACCCCGGACCTGCGCCCGCAGGACGGCTGGCTGACGGTCGGCGAGCGACCCGGCCTCGGGGTCACGGTGGACCGGGAGATCCTCGAGCGCTTCGCCTCGGGGTGACGCCCGCGCCCCTGCGACCCGGGCCCCGCTCGCTCGGGCGCTCAGGCCCGGCCGCAGACCTGACGCTGACGACCGAGCCCGGCGACCTCGAGCTCCATGACGTCGCCCTCCTGCAGGAACCGCTGGGGCTCCATGCCCATGCCGACGCCCGGGGGCGTCCCCGTGTTCAGCAGGTCGCCGGGCTCGAGCACCATGAACTGGCTCAGGTACCAGACGAGGTGGGCGACGCCGAAGATCATCGTCTCCGTGTTGCCCGACTGGACGGTGGTGCCGTTGAGCGCGAGGGACAGATCGAGGCGCTGGGGATCCCCGACCTCGTCGGCGGTGACGAGCCACGGTCCGAGCGGGTTGAAGGTCTCGCAGCTCTTGCCCTTGACCCACTGGCCGCCGCGCTCGAGCTGGAACTCCCGTTCGGAGACGTCGTTGCTGATGCAGTAACCGGCGATCGTGCGCATGGCGGCGGCCTCGTCCGGCAGGTAGCGGGCCGTGGCGCCGAGCACCACGGCGAGCTCGACCTCCCAGTCGCTCTTGACGGAGCCACGCGGTAGGAGCACCTCGTCGTCGGGGCCGACGATCGTGTTGGTGGCCTTGGAGAAGACGATCGGCTCGGCGGGCACCGGCTGCCCCGACTCGGCGGCGTGGTCGGCGTAGTTGAGGCCCACGCACATCAGCTTGTGGGGGCGGGCGATCGGCGGACCGAGGCGAACGTCGTCGACCTCGACCGTCGGCAGGCCGGAGCCGCGCGAGGCGATCAGCTCGCGCACCCGATCGACGCCCTCGCCAGCGAAGAACGCGGGTCCGTAGTCGTCGACCTCCGCGGAGACGTCCAGCAACCGTCCGTCGTCCAGCAACACGCCGGGGCGTTCCGAGCCGGCCGGGCCGTAGCGCAGCAGCTTCACGAGCTTCTCCTCCTCGACGATCCGGGACGCGCCGGTGTCCCGCTCACGGCATCAGCTGGCCACCGTTGACCTCCAGCGAGTGACCGGTGATGAACCCGCCGTGCTCGTCGGAGGCGAGCAGCAGCGTGGGGGCCACGCACTCCTCCGGGCGACCGGCCCGACCGAGCGGGATGCTGGCCATGAGGCCCTGCCACTTCTCCGGGTCCGTGTGACGGGTGTGGAAGGCGGTCTCGATCACACCCGGCGCGAGTGCGTTGACCCGGATGTTGTCGCCGGCGACCTCCTTGGCGAGGCCGCGCGTGAGGGTCGACACCGCGCCCTTGCTGGTGGCGTACATGACGGCGCCGCCGGCGCCCCCCGTGCGCGCGGCGATCGAGCTGACGTTGACGATGGCCCCACCCCCACGCTCACGCATGCCGGGGATGACGGCCCGGCAGCACTGGAAGAGCTGCCGCAGGTTGAGGTCCATGATGCTCTCGTACAGCTCGTCGGTGGCGTCCTCGACGGCGCTGCGCCCGATCATGTCCCCCGCGTTGTTGACGAGCACGTCGACGCCGCCCCACCGCTCGACGACCTCGCCCACGACGCGTTCGGCGGCACCCGGCTCCGTCAGGTCCGCCTGGACGAGGGCGCCCTCGGCACCGGTCGCGGTGATGGCGTCGAGCACCTGCTGGGCGGCCTCCGCGCTCCGGTTGTAGTGCACGGCCACGCGTGCACCTGCCGCCCCGAAGGCCTCGGCGACGGCGGCACCGATCCCGGTGCTCCCACCGGTGACCAGCACGGACCGTCCATCGAAACGCAGCTCCATGATCCCTCGCCTCCTCGTAGATGATCTAGGACAGGGACCCGGTGGCACCGCCGTCGACCGGGAACACCACACCGGTGACGAACGACGCGCGGTCGCTGGCGAGGAACGCCGCCGCGGCGGCGAACTCCTCGGGGTCGGCGACCCGGCCGAGCGGGACCGAGCGCGCCATCTCGGCCACCCCGGCCTCGACGTCCTCGCCGGCCATGCTCTCCAGGCGGGCGGTCCGGGTCAGCCCGGGCGCCAGGACGTTGACGGTGATACCGGCGTCGCCGAGGTCGTGCACCAGCGACTTCGCGTAGCCCAGCACACCGGCCCTGGCGGTGTTCGACAACGCCAGGTGCGGGATGGGCTGCTTGACGGCCACCGACGTGACGTAGAGCAGGCGGCCCCAGCCGGCCGAGCGGAGATGGGGCAGGACGGCCGTCGTCATCGCGATCGACGACAGCAGGTTCAGCTCGACGGCCTCTCGGTAGTCCTCGACCCCGAATTCCGTCGCCATCCCCGGGGGTGGCCCACCCGCGTTCGCGACCAGGATGTGGACGCCTCCGAGCGCGTCGGCCGCCTCGCCCACCCAGGCCTCGACGGCAGCGGTGTCACGCACGTCCAGCGCGGTGGCGTGGACGCGGCCAGGGCCGGCGGCGTCGACGTCCCGCTCCGCGTCGGCGAGGCGGGCCCGGTCACGGGAGGCGATGGCGACGTCGGCGCCCTCGGCCGCCAGCTCCTTCGCGACCGCCAGCCCGAGCCCGCTGCTGGCGCCCGAGACCAGCGCCACGCGTCCCGCCAAGCCGAGATCCATGCATCCTCCTGGCACACCCGTCGTCACGGTCGTGGCCGGCACGCTCGCGCCACGGACCTCTCACCCTAGACCACGTTCGCGTGAGCGGGTTCAGGCGGCCAGCCACCCGCCGTCGACGGCGATGGCCTGACCCGTCACGTACGCGGACGCGTCCGAGGCGAGGAAGACGGCGGCACCCGCGAGGTCCTCGGGTGTCCCCGCCCGTCCCATCGGGATCCGTCCCAGCATCCACTCACGGCGCTGCTCGTCCTGGAACATCGCATCGGTGAGCTCCGTGTGGAAGAACCCGGGGGTGACCGCGTTCACCCGCACCCCGTGGGTCGCCCACTCCGCCGCGAGCGTGCGCATGAGCCCCTCGATACCGCTCTTGGCCGCGCCGTACGCGCTGGTGTTGCGGATGCCGATGTTGGCCGTCAGCGAGGAGACGAGGATGATGGAGCCACCCGAGCCGCGGTCGATCATGTCGCGCCCGATCGTCTGCGACAGGCTGAACGCCGCCCGCAGGTGCACCGACTGGACGCGGTCCCACTCCTCCAGGGACAGCTCGAGCGCCGGCTTGCGCACCTGCAGGCCGGCCGCATGGACCATGACGTCGATCGGTCCACGCTGCTCGCCGACCGCCGCGACGACCTGCTCCGGGCCCTCCGGTGCCGAGAGGTCGGCGGGGACGGCCAGCGGATCGCCGGGGTACGCCCCGAGCTGTCGCACCGACTCGTCGAGCTCCGCCTCGTTGCGGCTGGTCACGACGACGTCCGCACCGGCCTCGGCGAGTGCCAGGGCCATGCCTCGTCCGAGCCCCCTGCCACCACCGGTGACGAGGGCGACCTTGCCCGAGAGATCGAACATGCTCATGGCGACCACCTGATCGAGAAGCGAACGGCGGCACCTAAGTGTCCGCCCTCGTGCCCGTCAACCCGACCGGGGACGCCGGCTCGGACGACGCCTCCCTAGGCTCCGACCGGATCGATCCGGCGCGCACGGACCAGGCCCCGGTCCGGACCCCTGCGAGGAGGGCTCCATGAAGACACCGCTGATCGTGCTCGACGACGATCCGACCGGGACGCAAGCCGTCACGCAGGTACCGGTCCTGCTCGAGTGGAGCGTCGAGGACCTGCGGGCGGCCGGCGCCGACGGCGCGGCCAGCATCCACCTGCTGACGAACTCCCGGGCGCTCGAACCCGACCGGGCCCGCGAGCTGGTCGCCGACGCCGTCGGTGAGGCCCGGGCGGCCTACCCCGGCGCGCAGGTGCTGCTGCGTGGTGACAGCACGTTGCGCGCCCACCTGGTCGAGGAGTACCTCGGGGTCTGCGAGGCGGCCCACGGGGGACGCCGGCCACCCCTGCTGCTCGTGCCCGCCCTGCCGACGGCCGGCCGCATCACCATCGACGGCGTGCACCTGATCGAGCGTGACGGCGCACGCACTCCCCTGCACGAGACCGAGTACGCCCGCGCCCCCTCGTTCGCCTACGACGACGCGCACCTGCTGCGCTGGGCTCAGCACCGGTCGGGGGGTCTGCTGCCGGCCGACCAGGGGCGGACCGTGCCCCTGCACGAGCTCCGGTCCGGGGGCCCGGGCGTGGTGCACCGTGCGCTGACCGACCTGGTAGGCGCTGAGGGCCCGGCGGCCTGCGCGCCGGACGCGGAGACGGTGGAGGACGTCGAGCTGATCGCCGAGGGACTCCGCCGCGCCCATGCCGACGGTCTGGAGGTGGTGGTCCGGGGTTCGCCCACCTTCGCCGGTGCGTTGGCCGGGACGGCCAGCACGGCGCCGGCCCCGATGCCGGACGCTCCGGACGGCGTGCTGCTGGTCTGTGGCTCGTACGTGCCGACGACGAGCCGGCAGCTGGCCGCACTGGAGGCCGCCTACCCGGACACCGGCGTCGTGGCCGACGTGCTCGCGCTCGCCGACCCGGGACGGGCCGACACGGAGATCGAACGGCTGGCCGGCGAGGTGGGCTCGCTGCTCGCGCGGGGTCGCCTCGCGGTGGTGACCACCCCGCGCGAGCGTCCCGACGGGACCCGGGACCTGATCTCCGGCGAGCGCATCGCCAACAACCTCGCCCGGGTGGTGGCCGCCGTCGATCCGTTCCCCTCGGTGGTCGTCGCCAAGGGTGGCATCACCTCGGCGGTCACGGCTCGCGTCGGCCTCGACTGCCGGGTGGCCCTCACCGTCGGCCCCGTGGTCCCCGGTGTCGCGCTCTGGCACGCACGGCGCGAGGGTGACGGCGAGGTGCCCTACCTCGTGGTCCCCGGCAACGTGGGTGGCGACGAACTGCTGCGCACGCTCGTGGACGGTCTCCTCGGGACGAGCTGACCGACCCACACCGGGTCGCTTCAGGAACGGTCGCGCACCGTCGAGGTGGTCACGGTGACGCCGGGCCGCTCGTCGAGGTCGGGCTGGAGCTCGACACCGAGCCCGGGCCCCGGTGGTGCGCTGACCCGTCCGGCCACGATCGGCGGCAGGTTCGTGGCGAGGTCGGCGTACCACGAGGAGTGGAACGCGCGGACGGTCTCCTGGATCAGAGCCCCGGGCTGGCTCATCGAGAAGTGCACGCAGGCCGCGAAGGCGATCGGTCCCGTGCAGTCGTGGGTCGCCACCGGGGTCTTCGCCGTCTCGGCGAGGTCCGCGACGCGGACGGCCTCGCTGAGCCCGCCCGTCCACACCGGGTCCACGATGGCGATGTCGACCGCGCGAAGGTCCAGCAAGCGCCGGTAGGCGGGGCGTCCCGCGAGCGTCTCGCCCATGGCGATGGGGATCGGCGTGGAGGCCGTCAGCGCGGCCAGTGCCTCCAGGTCGTCACCGCGCAGCGGATCCTCGATCCAGTACGGCTCGTAGGGCTCCAACGCCCGGGCGATCCGCTCGGCGGCCGGCCGGTACCACAACCCGTGCAGCTCGACCATGACGTCGATGTCGTGACCCACGGCCTCGCGGATGCGCGCCACGATCTCGACGCCCTGGGCGAGGTCCGCGTCCGGGATGTGGGTCCCGCCCGTGCGCTCGGCCGCCTCGTCGAACGGCCAGATCTTCATGCCGGACACCCGCTCGTCGCGCAGGCTCCGCGCGAGCTCCTCGGGACGGTGCAGGAAGCCCTCCAGGTCCTCGTAGGGGCCGGTGACCCGGTCCTCGGGGAGGGCCCAGTTGCTGCTCGAGACGCTCGGTTCGTGCTGCACGTAGCCGTAGCCGGCGCACGTGTTGTAGACGTGGAGATCGTCACGGACCGGTCCCCCCAGCAGCTCGTGGACCGGGCGGTCGAGGCTGCGGCCGACGATGTCCCACAGGGCGAGGTTCACCGCCGAGTTGCCCCGCGTCTCCGCTCCCGTGCCGAGGTAGCCGACGTAGTAGTCCGCGAGCTCGCGCTCCAGGGCCCGGATCGCCGTCGGGTCCCGCCCGAGCAGGGTCGCGGCTGCGGACTCGTGCAGGTACGCCTCGACGGACCGCGCACCGAAGAACGTCTCACCGAGGCCGATCACGCCCTCGTCGGTGTGCAGGCGGAGCACGAGCAGGTTGGGATGCGCAGCGAAGCGCAGCGTGTCGAGCTGGACGAGCTTCACCTGGAGGGCTCCGGCCGGTCGGTCAACGAGAGGACCCGGTCGCAGCGGGGTCCCGCGCGGCCTCGCCCACGTCGATGACCTTGCCGGGGTTCATGATGCCGTTCGGATCGAGCGCCACCTTGATCGTGCGCATCGTGTCGATCGCCTCACCGTGCTCCTCGACCAGGTAGCCCATCTTGCCGTAGCCGACCCCGTGCTCGCCCGTGCAGGTCCCGCCCATCGACAGGGCACGCCGGATGAGCCGGCCGTTCAGCTCGGAGGCCTCGCGCAGCTCCTCCTCGTTGCCGGGCTCGACGAGGATCGTCAGGTGGAAGTTGCCGTCCCCGACGTGCCCCACGAGTGGCGCGTTGAGCGTGCCCTCGGCGATGTCGGCCTTGGTCTCGCCGATGCACTCACCGAGGCGGGAGATGGGCACGCACACGTCGGTCGTGATCGAGCGACAACCCGGCCGGCTCGCGAGCGCGGCCCAGTAGGCGTCGTGGCGTGCCTGCCACAGGCGGTTGCGTTCCTCGGTCCTGGTCGCCCACTCGAAGTCGGTCCCGCCGGAGTTGCGGGCGAGCTCCTGGACCTCCTGGGCCTGCTCGACCACTCCGGCGTCGGAACCGTGGAACTCGAGGAACAGCGTGGGCTCCAGGGCGCAGTCGAGCCCGGAGAACGCGTTCACGGCCTCGAGGGCGGGCTCGTCGAGCAGCTCCACCCGGGCGATCGGGATGCCGAACTGGATGGTCGAGATGACGGTGTCGACCGCCTGATCGATCGTCGGGAAACGACAGATGGCCGAGGAGATCGCCGGCGGAACGCCCTGCAGCCGGACCGTGACCTCCGTGATGAGGCCGAGCGTGCCCTCCGAGCCGACGAACAGCCGGGTCAGGTCGTACCCCGCCGAGGACTTGCGCGCTCGTGTCCCGGTGCGGATGATCCGGCCGTCCGCGAGCACGACGGTCAGCGCGAGGACGTTGTCGCGCATCGTCCCGTAGCGGACCGCCGTGGTGCCCGACGCGCGCGTGGAGGCCATCCCCCCGATCGAGGCGTCCGCGCCCGGATCGACCGGGAAGAACAGACCGTGATCCCGCAGGCCGTCGTTCAGTTGCTTGCGCGTCACCCCCGCCTGCACCGTCGCGTCGAGGTCCTCGACGTTCACCTCGAGGATCCGGTCCATCCCGGTCATCACGACGGCCACACCACCACGCGTCGCCAGCACGTGGCCCTCGAGCGAGGTACCCGCACCGAACGGGATCACCGGGGTGTCGTGCTCGGCGCACAGGCGCACGAGCTCGCTCGCCTCCGCGGTCGACCCGAGGAAGGCCACCGCGTCCGGGGCGGCCGGCGGGAAGGACGACTCGTCCATCCCGTGGTTGACGCGCTCGGTCTCGTTCACGGAGAGCCGGTCCCCCAGCAACTCCCGCAAGCCCTCGAGCAGCGAGGCGTCCAGGGACGTGCCGACGGTGTCCATGTCGATGGCGCTCTCCTCACGGTCCCGTTGCGTCGGCCACCGTACCGCTTGCCCGTGTGCGGGAGGGGGTGACTAGGGTGCTCGCCATGATCATCGAGAAGCGAACCTACGTCCTGTACCCCGGCCGCGTGCCCGAGTACCTCCGGCTCTACGAGGAGGAGGGGCTCGCGATCCAGGAACCCGTCCTGGGCAACCTGATCGGCTACTTCGCCACGGAGATCGGCACCCAGAACGAGGTCATGCACCTCTGGGGGTACGAGGACCACGCCGAGCGCGATCGTCGCCGTGCCGAGCTGATGGCGCTCCCCGAGTGGCAGGACTACCTCGCGAAGATCCTGCCGATGATCATGACGATGGAGAACGCGATCCTGCGAGGCGCGAACTTCTCCCCGATCCGATGAGCGCTGCACGGCCCCTGATCGTGGCCACCGATCCCGAGTGGCTCGATCTCGACCACGAGCGGGCCATCCTCGAACCGGCGGGCTTCGAGGTCGTGCGTGCGCAGGGCCGTTCGCCGGAGGAGGTCGTCGACTCGGCCCGCGGCGCCGTGGGCGTGCTCGTCCAGTACGCGACCATCGACGAGAGCGTGCTGGCCGCGCTGCCCGAGCTGCGGATCGTGAGCCGTTACGGCGCGGGCGTGGACAGCGTCGACCTGCCGGCGGCCGAGACGCACCGCGTGTGGGTCGCCAACGTGCCCGACACCGGCACGGAGGAGGTGGCCGCCCACGCGAGCGCCATGCTGCTCGGCGTCATCCGTCACCTGCCGCACCACGATCACGCGATCCGCGGCGGAACATGGGACTTCAAGGTGGCCGGGTCGGTCCCCCGGCTGAGCGAGCTCACGCTGGGGCTCGTCGGCTTCGGGCGGATCGGTCGCGCCGTCGCGGAGGGCGTCGGGCACTGGTTCGGTCGGGTCGTGGCCTACGACCCCTACGCGAGCGAGAGCGGGTGGCCGGCGACGGTCGACAGGCTCGGGCTCGAGGAGCTGTTCGCGGCCAGCAACGCCGTCTCGCTCCACCTGCCCCTCGGTCCGGAGACGCAGGAGCTCGTCGGCGCGGCGCTGCTCGACCGCATGCCGCCCGCGAGCTACCTGGTCAACACCGCACGCGGTGGTCTGGTCGACCCCGAGGCCCTGCGCCGTGCGCTCGAATCCGGTCGGCTGGCGGGCGCCGGCCTCGACGTGCTGGCGCCGGAGCCTCCACCAGCCGACCACCCGTTGCTGGGCCACGACGCCGTCACCCTCAGCCCGCACGCCGCGTGGTTCTCCGACCCGGCCCTGGTCGATCTGCGCCGCGCCGCAGCGGACAACATCGTGCGGTGGTGGCGGGACGGGACACCCCGCCGCTACGTGGTGGGCCCGACCGCGTGACCGGAGCCGAGTTCCGCGTCGGCGTGACCCGGGACTTCCTCACCCCGGACGGTCGGCTCGGGTTCGGTGACATCGGACTCGGCCTGCTCGAGGAGGTGCCCCGCGTCACGTGGAGCTTCCTGTCCGAGGACGTCACCGAGCTCCGCCCGACGGACGTGGCCGGGTTCGACGCGCTGTTCGTGCTCGGCCCCCGTGTCACGCCCGCCACCCTCGCGGGCAACGACCGGCTGACGCTGGTGGCCCGCTTCGGGGTGGGCTACGACACCGTCGACGTCCCGGCCTGTACCGAGCACGGCGTGTTGCTGACGATCTCCCCCGACGGCGTGCGACGGCCCATGGCGGTGGCGACGCTCACGGCGATGCTCGCGCTGAGCCACCGGCTCGTGGTCAAGGACGGGTTGACCCGCGCGGGACGCTGGCACGACCGCCTGGACTGGATGGGGACGGGCCTCACCGGCCGCACCCTCGGCGTGATCGGGCTGGGCAACATCGCTCGGGAGTTCCTCCGTCTCGTCGCGCCGCTCGAGATGGACACGCTGGCGTACGACCCCTACACCACCGAGGAGCAGGCGGAGCTCGCCGGTGCCGAGCTGGTCGCGCTGGACGAGCTGCTGACTCGGTCGGACGTCGTCAGCGTCCACTGCGCCCTCACCGAGGAGACCCGCCACCTGCTGGACGCGACCCGGCTCGCGACGATGGGGCCGGGCAGCCTCCTGCTCAACCTCTCCCGCGGCCCCATCGTCGACGAGCGCGCCCTCGTCCACGCGCTGCGCGAGGGCGTCATCGCCGGCGCGGCGCTCGACGTCTTCGAGCAGGAGCCGATCGACCCGTCCAACGAGTTGCTCACGATGGACGAGGTGATCGTCACCCCGCACGCCCTCGGGTGGACCGATGAGCTGGCCTGGGGCAACGGCAGCAGCGCATGCCGGTCGATCCTCGAGGTGGCCGCCGGGCGCATCCCGCAGCACCTCGTGAACCCGGAGGCGGCGGAGCACCCGCGGCTCGTCGCCCGACTACGTCACCACGCGGACCGGAGGGACCGATGAGACCGAACCCGATGAAGCGGCGGCTGGGCGAGGGCGGCGTCTCCCTCGGCACCATGGTCTTCGAGTTCCGGACGCCCGGCATCGCGCGGATCGTGGCCGCGACCGGGGCCGAGTTCGCGGTCTTCGACATGGAGCACACGGGCTGGAACGACGAGACGATCGCGATGCTCATGGCGACGGCTCGCGCCACCGACGTGGTGCCCCTGGTCCGGGTCCCCGGCAAGCTCTACCACCTGCTGTCCCGCCCGCTCGACGTCGGTGCCCTCGGGCTGATGGTCCCGATGGTCGAGACCGCCGAGCAGGCGCGCGAGCTGGTCGACCACGTCAAGTACCCACCGGTCGG
>SKTG01000340.1 GCA_007118045.1 Nitriliruptoraceae bacterium | reverse complement strand
GTTCGGGCCGATGACGCCGACGATCCCCCCGGGCGGGAGCGTGAAGGTCAGGTCCTCGTAGAGCAGCTTGTCGCCCAAGCCCTTCAGCACCCCCTCGGCCTCCACGACCACGTCGCCCAGGCGAGGACCGTCTGGGATCATGATCGTCGGCTTGGTGACCTGCTTGGGCTTCTCGCGGTTGAGCAGCGTCTCGTACGCCTGGATGCGGGCCTTGGCCTTGGCGCGTCGCCCCTGCGGCGACTGCTTGACCCACTCCGCCTCCTCGGCGAGCTGACGCTGTTGCGCCGACTCCTCGCGCTCCTCCTGACGCAGCCGGTCGCGCTTCTGCTCGAGCCAGCCGGAGTAGTTGCCCTGGAACGGGTAGCCCTTGCCGCGGTCGAGCTCGAGGATCCACTCCGCGACCTCGTCGAGGAAGTAGCGGTCGTGCGTGATCGCCACGACCATCCCCGCGTAGTCGCGAAGGGTCCGCTGCAACCACGCCACGGTCTCCGCATCGAGGTGGTTCGTCGGCTCGTCCAGCAGCAGGATGTCCGGCTTGGACAACAGGAGCCGGCACAGCGCGGCTCGACGCTTCTCGCCACCGGAGAGCACGGTCACGTCGTCGGTGTCGGGCACGCGCAGCGCGTCCATCGCCACCTCGATGGTCCGGTCGAGGTCCCAGGCGTCGGCGGCGTCGATCGCGTCCTGGACCTCCCCCATCTCCTCGTAGACCTTCTGCATCTCGTCGTCGTCCATCGGCTCGGCCAGTCGGGCCGTGAGCTCGTTGAACCGGCCGACCAACCCCGCGGTCTCGCCGAGACCCTCCAGGACGTTCTCCCGCACGGTCTTGTCGGGGTCGAGCTCGGGTTCCTGCGGCAGGTAGCCGACCGAGTACCCCCTGGCGGGCCAGGCCTCGCCCTCGAAGTCCTGGTCGAGGCCGGCCATGATGCGCATGACGGTGGACTTCCCGGCGCCGTTCGGGCCGATGACCCCGATCTTGGCCCCCGGCAGGAAGGAGAGCCAGATGTTGGACAGGACCTCCTTGCCGCCCGGGACGGTCTTGGTCAGGCCCTTCATCACGTAGCAGTATTCCATGGGTAACCCTCGGCGCTCTCGTTTGGCCCTCACCGTACTGGCCGGAAAGGATCCGGCGGATCGCACGGAGGGACCCTGAGCGGCGGGTCAGCCCTGTCATCGTGTGCAGCCCGAATGAGCGACCTCGACGACGATCTCGAGCCGCCGTACGGATGGCGACCGGCCGTCGATCTCCTCCGCACCGAGATCGACGACGCGCTGAAGCAGACCATCGAGATCGGGTCTGCTCCTCCCCTCAGGAACGAGCACCGGTCCACAGCCCGGCCAGCCACCCGGCTCCTCGCCACCGCCGTGTGCTCCAGCGCCCACACCACCACCGAGCGGATCCTGTCGCGCTCGAACGCGGCCGGCTCGGCCACCGCCGCGTGACCGGACGAGGACACCCCCGGTCCACGGTGCCGAAGGTCCCCGCGGGGAGCGGACCTTCCGTCCTGTGCGCGAGGTTGATCGCTGCATAGGTTGGAGGACGATCATCGGGCTGGCTTCCGCGCCACGCGAGGAGGACGACGTGACCACCGACACGGCCGCGGTGCGCCACGCGGACGCCGACGAGCCGGAGGAGCGGCCCTGGCACGCCCTAGCCCCCGACGAGGTCGTCGCCAGCCTCGATACGGACCCCCACGCCGGCCTGTCCGGCGAGGATGCCGCGGCGCGCCTCCAACGATACGGGCCCAACGAACTCGGCCGGGACGAGCCGCGCAGCGAGCTCGAGATCCTGCTGTCGCAGTTCAAGAGCCCATTGATCTACATCCTGCTCGTCGCGGGGGTCGTGACGATCGCGATCGAGGAGTACACCGACGCCGCCGTGATCGCCGCCGTGCTGGTGATCAACGCGGTCATCGGGTTCGTCCAGGAGCGCAAGGCCGACCGGGCCGTGCACGCGCTGATGGAGCTGGCCGCGCCACGGTCGGTGGTGGTGCGCGACGGTGAGGAGATGGAGGTCGAGTCGACCGAGCTGGTGCGCGGCGACATCGTGCTGCTCGCCTCGGGCACGCGCGTGCCCGCCGATCTACGGCTGATCCGCGCCACGGCCCTGGAGGTGGACGAGTCCCTGCTGACGGGGGAGAGCAGGCCGGTCCGCAAGGGTGTCGCCCCGGTGGACGAGGGTGCCCTCGCGGCCGACCAGTCGAGTATGGCCTTCATGGGCTCCGCGGTCGCCAGCGGCCGGGGTCGCGGCACCGTGGTCGCGACCGCGGCCGACACCGTGCTCGGGTCGATCGCGGAGAGCATCCGGGCCGAGAAGCGCCCGAAGACCCCGCTGCAGCAGCGCATGCACCGCTTCGCCAACGTCATCGGCGTCGCGGTGCTGGCCTCGACGGTGGTCGCGTTCGTCCTGGGCGTGGCGCTGGGCGAGCCGGTCCAGGACATGTCTCTCACGGCGGTGGCGCTGGCCGTCGCCGTGGTGCCCGAGGGTCTGCCCGTCGCGTTCACCGTGGCGATGGCGCTCGGGGTGCGCCGCATGGCGCAGCGCAACGCCATCATCCGGGCCTTGCCCGCGGTGGAGACGCTCGGGTCCACCGACGCGATCGGGTCGGACAAGACCGGCACGCTGACCGCGAACCGGATGACGGTGCTGCGTGCGTGGACCGCGGACGGGTGGGTGGCGTTCCGGCGCGACGGGGAGGACGTGCTGGGCGACGACCTGCCCGACGCCGGCGAGGTCCTGGCCGAGCGCCCGGACGGAGCGCTGGCCCGGGCGCTGCGCTCCGCGGTGCTGTCGAACGAGGCCGACCTGGTCCTCCAAGGCGACGAGGTCGTCGAGCACCGCGGCGATCCGACGGAAGCGACGCTGCTGGAGGTCGCCCGCGTCGTGGGGTTCGATCTCGAGTGGTTGCGCGACGAGGTCACGGAGCTGGCCGACGTGCCGTTCGAGTCCGACCGCCGCTACTCGTACGTCGTGCTCGACGAGGACGGACCGGTGCTGCGGCTCAAAGGGGCGCCCGAGCGGGTCATCGAGCTGTGCACGACGATCCGTGACGGTGACGAGGTGCGCAACCTCGACGCCGAGGAGGTCCTCGGAGCGGCGGAGGCCATGGCCGAGCGTGGCCTGCGGGTGCTCGCGACCGCCGAACGGCGCCTCGAACACCTCGACGCCAGCGACGTCGACCCCGACGCGCCACCCCCACCGGAGGAGCTCACCCTCACCAGCTTGGTGGGCATGCAGGATCCGCCGCGCCCCGGTGTCAAGGACTCGATCGACCGCTGCCGTCATGCCGGCATCCGGGTCATCATGATCACCGGCGACCACGTCGCCACCGCCAGTGCCATCGCGCGCGATCTCGGCATCGCCGCCGGCGACGCGGTCGCACTGACCGGTATGGACCTCGAGGACATGGGCGATGACGACCTGCGCGACCGCGTGCTGGAGGTCGATGTCTTCGCCCGTGTCACCCCCGAGCACAAGCTCCGGGTCGTGCGGGCGCTGCGCGACCACGACCAGGTGGTAGCGGTCACCGGCGACGGCGTCAATGACGGACCGGCGCTGAAGGCCGCGGACATCGGTGTCGCGATGGGTCGCTCGGGCACCGACGTGGCCCGTGAGGCTTCCGACCTGGTGCTGACCGACGACAACTTCGTGTCGATCGCGAGCGCGGTGGAGGAGGGCCGCGTCGTGTTCGACAACGTCCGCAAGGTGACCTACTTCCTGCTGTCCACCGGCGCCGCCGCGATCGTGGCCATCCTGACCTCCATCGCGACCGGTCTGCCGCTGCCCTACGTGCCGGCCGCGCTGCTGTGGCTCAACGTCGTCACCAACGGGCTGCAGGACGTTGCGCTCGCGTTCGAGAAGGGCGAGCCCGACGTCCTGGACCGGCCGCCGCGCCGGCGCGAGGAGGGCATCGTCAACGCCGTGCTGTGGGAACGCACGGCGCTCACCGGCGTGACGATGGCCCTGGGCAGCCTGTGGCTGTTCGTGTGGGCCATCGACGCGGGCCTGACGGAGGCGCAGCAGCGGGGCGCGGCGCTGACCACGCTGGTGATCGCGATGGCCGCCCACGTCTACAACGCGCGCTCCGAGCGCCGCTCGATCGTGGTCACCCACGTCCGTGGCAACCCCTTCCTGCTCGTCTCCACCCTCGTGGCGCTGGCCATCCACGGCGCGGCCAGCTACTGGGCGCCGACCCAGCACGTGCTCCAGATCGAGCCGGTCACCGGGCAAGGGTGGCTACGCATCCTCCTCGTGGCGCTCGCCGTGGTCCTCGTCAGCGAGGTCCACAAGCTCGCCCGCTCCGGCCGGCCGGCGGTCGCGACCACCGGCGATCGCGGTGGTGATGGGGGCCCACCGAGCGCAGCGCAGTAGGGGCGGCAGCAACGGCCCCGGTCGGCGCCAGCCGTTGACGGACCCCCGACCCGCAGCCCGTACCCTGCGGTCCGTATGCCTCATCCTGCCGCCGCCGCGTTGGTCTTCCTCTCGTCCGCCGCCGTTCTCGTGCTCGAGATCCTGGCGGCGCGACTGCTCGCGCCCTACGTCGGCGTGACGCTCGAGACCTACACCGCCATCATCGGGGTCATCCTGGCGGGGATCGCCGTCGGCTCCTGGCTCGGCGGCAAGGCGTCCGACGCCCGCGACCCGCGGGGCCTGATCGGACCGCTGTTGATCATCGGCGGTGCGCTGGCGTTCGCCTCGATCCCGCTGATCGACGGGTTGGGGGCCGGCCTGCGTGGGGCGGGGCCGGGCAGCACCACGTTCCTGACGGTGATCGCCTTCTTCCTGCCGGCGGCGGTGCTGTCCGGGGTGACCCCGGCCGTGATCAAGATCCAGCTGGCCGACCTCGACGAGACCGGGCGCGTCGTCGGCCGCCTCTCCGCCCTGTCGACCGCCGGGGCCATCGCAGGCACGTTCATCACCGGCTTCGTGCTGGTCGCGGCCTTCCCCACCCGCCCGGTGGTGCGCACGGTCGCCGTGCTGCTGGTGCTGCTCGGCGTCGTCACCGCCGTCTGGCTGCGGCGCGGCCGTGGGCTCTCGGTCGGCGGGGCCGTCGCCGTGCTCGCGGCCGGAGCGTTCTCCTTCGCGGCGTCCCACCCGTGCCAGAACGAGTCGGCGTACTACTGCGCCTACGTGGAGGAGGACGAGGAACGTGACGGGGGGCGGGCGCTCTGGCTGGACACGTTGCGCCACAGCTACGTCGACCTGGACGACCCCAGCCACCTCGAGTTCGCGTACACGGCCTGGTTCGGTGACGTCATCAGCGCGGTGGCTCCCGAGGGCGAACCCCTCGACGCGCTCCACCTCGGCGGTGCCGGGTTCACGATGCCGAGGTACCTGCGCGAGGAACATCCCGGTTCCCACTCCACCGTGCTGGAGGTCGACCCGCTCCTGGTCGAGCTGTCCGAGCAGGAGCTCGGGCTCGAGCTCCGCGACGACATCGACGTGCTGATCGGCGACGCCCGCCGCACGATCGAGCGGGTCCCGGGGGATCGGCACGAGCTGGTCATCGGTGACGCGTTCGGGGGCGTGGCCGTGCCGTGGCACCTCGCGACACGCGAGTTCAACGAGCTGGTCCGCACGGCGATGACCGATGACGGGGTCTACGTGATGAACGTCATCGACTACGGCCCACGCCGGTTCCTGCGGGCGGAGATCGCGACGCTGGACGCGGTCTTCGAGCACGTCGCGGCCATCGGCCGCGAGGGTTCCTTCGGTGGAGACGGGGCGGGCACCGGCGGCAACCACGTCCTGATCGCCTCCGACGAGCCCCTGCCACTCGAAGCCATCGAGGGCGCCAACCGCACGCGAGGCGAGGCCGACGAGCTGGTGGCGGGCGAGGAGCTGCGCGGGTTCGTGGGGGACGCCCAGGTGCTCACCGACGACGACGCGCCGGTCGATCAGCTGCTCACGCCCCGGCCGGTGAACTGACCGGCTGGCGGCCGCCCGGCGCGTAGGGTCGCACGCCCCTGGCGGTCGTCCGGCGCGACCCGGACGCTCGTACCGGTCCGCCGTCCGCGAGAAGACACCGAGGTGTGCCCATGCCAGTCGCCGAACGTCGTGGCCGTGTGGGCCTTCACACCGCGACCGGCCCGCCACGGGTGACGGAGATCTCGGACCGCCCGGAACGGGCCGTCCACCCCGATCCCCCCGTGATCGGTGTGACCTCCATGGACCTGGGCGGGAACGTGGTCTTCGTCACCGACCGCTCGGGCACGATCGTCGACGTCAACGATGCGTTCGTGCGTGTGACGGGCTACTCGCGCCGCGAGGCCATCGGCGCGAGCCCGAGGTTGCTCTCCTCCGGCCACCAGGACGACCGCTTCTACGCCGAGCTGTGGGAGACCATCACCCGGGGCGAGGTGTGGGAGGGGCAGCTGGTCGACCAACGCCGGGACGGGGCGCTGCGGACCCACCACGTCACCATCTCGCCGGTCCACGACGACCACGGGGTGATCACGCACTTCGTCGCGGTCGAACGCGACATGACGGGGGAGCTCGCGCGGCAGGTGGCGGTGGGGTCGGCCGGACTGCTGCACACCGACCGCGAGGGGCGCACGGTCTACGCGGACGGACGCGCCGCGGCGCTGCTCGGCCTGCCGCCGTCGCAGCTGCTCGGCAGCGGCTTGCTGGGCAGCCTCGTCCCCGAGGACGCGGACGCGCTGCGCGAGGTCATCGGCATGGCGGCCGCCGAGGGCCGTGAACACCGCCTCGACGTCCGCAGTCGCGAGGGTTCCTGGTTCAGCGTCGAGGTGGCGGCGTTGACCGTGGCCTCCGGCGCCACGATCGGCGCCGTGCTGGCGCTCGAGGACGTCACGGACCAGATGGCGATCCACGGCGAACTGGCCAGGCGGGACGCGCTGGTGACCAGCGTGCTCGAGGCGATCCCGGACGCCGTCGCCGTCGTCGCGGCGGACGGCACGGTGCTCGCGGCCAACGCGGCATGGCGCACGGACGAGGAGACCCTGGCGCCCGCCGCTCGACGGGCGCGCGTCGGCGACGACCTCCCGAAGTTGCTGGAACGCGCCGCGGCCGCCGGCGACGCCGAGGCGGGCCGGCTGCAAGTGCAGCTCGAGCGGGCGCTGAAGGGTGACCTGGTCCCGGTCACGGGGCCGGTCCAGCTGAGCCCGTTGCGTTGGGAGGAGGGCGGACTGGTGCTGCGGGCCCCGAGGGCGGACGCCGATCGGTCAGCGTGACGCGGCCGCCCCGGGGACCGGGGCGTCGAGCCGAGGAAGCATGCGCCGGGCCGGCGAGAGGTCCTCGCGACCGCGGGCATCCGGTGGTGATCGTCGCAGGAACTCGTCGAGCCAGGGCTCGGCGTCCTCCGGGTGGCCGGTCCCATCCAGGAACCGGAAGACGGAGTAGCTGCGACCGGCGTGGACGTACCCGTGCTGGCGTGCGTCCAGCTCGGCGAGGTAGGGGTCTCGCTCCGGAGGCACGTCGGCGGCGAGGTCCTCGTACAGCGATTCACGGGCCGAGCCCGTGAGGAACGTGGCGTCGCCGGCCCGCACCGCCCGCTGCGTCCTCGGCGCCTCGTACTCCACGTGCGGCAGCGTGTCGGTGTTGATCGGCGCGTCCGCGAAGCGTCCGCTCGCCGTCACGTTGCCCACGTACATGCGCAGCGCCATCGCCTCGAAGAACCCGTCAGGCAGGTCCTCGTCGACGAGCTCGCGCCCACGCGTCGTCAGGACGTCGGGGTCGAGCGGTCGACCGCCGTCCTCGCCGACCAGCGCCACGATCGAGCGTTCGGCGAACAGGTCGCCGCGCCACAGCGTCACCTGGTCGAACACCTCGTCCATCGTGTTGGCGACGATCCCCAGCTCGTTCTCCGACAGCTGGTAGAGCGGGAGCCACTGCACGTAGCGGCCCCCGGGTTCGAGGCGTTCCCGGGCGGTGGCGTAGTGGTCGCGGGTGTAGAGGTTGCCGGTGCCGGCCTTCCAGGGCGTGAAGAGGTCGCTGACGATCAGGTCGTAGGTGGCGTCGTCCCGCGCGAGGCAGGTGCGGCCGTCCTCGGCACGTATCGTCACCCGGTCATCGTCGAAGAGGCCTCCGGACCAGGGCCGGAAGTGGTCCGAAGCGAGCCCGACGACGTCGTCCACCAGCTCGCACACCTCGACGCGCTCGACGGACGGGAACGCCAGCGAGGCCCCGGCGGTGATGCCGGTCCCCATACCGAGGTAGAACACCTCGCTGTTGTCGGACTGGCTGAGCATGGGGACCACCGTCTGGTCACGCTCCGCGTCGAGGCCGCGCGTCCCCCCGAGCGTGTAGTGGTTGTTCACGCGCAACGCCAGGTCGTCGCCGCGCGAGACCACCGCCACCGTGGCCTGCGAGCCCTCGCGCACCTCGACCAACGACTCGTCCCGGTCCGGAGCGAGCCGCACGATCGAGAGTCCCTCGGGCGAGACCAGCAGCAGGCCGACGGCACCCAGGGTGGCCGCGAGGGCCGCACCCAGCCGCGCCGCGCTCGGGCGACTCACCGCGAGGAGCGCCACGAGGGCGGGATACAGCGCCGCGAGGACGAGCAGGCTGCGCCAGGCCCCGAGCACCGGCAACAGCACGAACCCGGCGGCCAGCGCTCCCAGGATCCCTCCCACGGTGTTCGTCGCCACCAGGCGGCCGATGGTGTCGCCCGGTGCGGCGACCCGCGCCTGGAGGGTGCGCAGCAGGTAGGGCAGGGTCGCGCCGAGCACGACCCCCGGCAACAGCATCGCGACGGCTGCGAGCCCACCGACCGCCATCACGTACCCGAGCCAGTCCGCATCCGCCCCGACGAGCCGCAGTCCATCCGTACGCGCGGAGAACAGCCACGGTGAGATCGCCGTCATGGCTGCGCAGGCCAGGAGCAGGACGCCCAACAGCAGTTCCGAAGGCATCCGCCGCGAGCGTGCCAGCAGGTTCGCGATCGCCGCTCCGAGCGACAACGCCAGCAGGAAGGTGGCCAGCACGAGCGCGTAGGTGTAGGCGGAGTTGTGCGGCACCTGGGAGAACAGCCGTGTCCAGATGACCTCGACCGCCAGCGTGGTGAAGCCCGAGACGAACGCGGCGGCCCAGATGAGCCATGGCGGCAGCCGCAGGTCCCGGGCGCCCGTCTGCGCTGCGGCCGGCCGCGGTGTCACCTCCGCCACCTCGTGCTCCGCCGGTGTGGCGTCGGCCACGTCCCGCCTCGTCGCCACCGGCTCCCCCTGGCGGCGGGCCAGGAACACGGCGGCGACCCCCACCACCACGTCCAACAGCACCGCCAGCAGGTACGCGCCGCGGAAGCCGAGCACCAGAGGGAGCACGAACCCCGCGGCCAGCGCCCCGAGGGCGGAGCCGAAGGTGTTGACGGCGTAGAGCACGCTCCCCGTCGTGGCGAGCCGCTGGCGCCCACGAACGAGGTGCTGTCCGAGGACCGGCAGGGTGCCGCCCATCAACCAGGCCGGCGGTAGCAGCACCGTCGCGGCCACGAGCGCCTTCATGACGGTGTCGAGCGCGGTCCGGTCACCGACCAGCTGGAACAGTGCGTGGTAGGCGGCCACGTAGGCGTCGACCAACAGGAAGTAGCCGAGCGCCGTGGCGGCGATCCCGAGCTCCAGCAGCCCGAACCACCGCAGGGGCCGAGCCGAGCTGGCGACGCGACGACCCCAGAACCAGCCGCCACTCGCGAGGCCGGCGAAGAAGATCGCGATGGCCATCGCGGCCGCCTGGGCCGTGCTGCCGAACAGCAGCCCGAGTTCGCGGACCCACAGCACCTGGTAGATCAGCGCGGCGGCGCCCGAGACGAGGAAGAGCCCGAGCAGGCCGACCGTGTGACCGCGATCCGGCAGGTCGGCGACGGTGTCGGCGTCGGAGGCCCGCGTGTCCGGCGCCGTCACCACGGCGCGACCTCGAGCCGGCGGGGAGCAGGTAGCGTTCTCGGAGTCGTTCCCATCGCGGCGCAGCGTACGGCTCCGTCGGCTCCCCGGCGACCTCGGCTCAGCTCGACTTGAGCGTGTCCTCGGGCTCGGCCAGGTCGCCCGCCTGCGCGTCCTGCTCGAGGATCAACCGTGCCGAGTGGTCGTAGGTGACGTAGTTCCACACCCAGTTGCCCAGCACCCCGACCCGGTTCTTGAACCCGACCAGCATGAACAGATGCAGCACGAGCCAGGCGATCCAGGCGACCACGCCGCGTAGCCGGATGCGGCCCGGCAGCTCGGCGACCGCGTCGAGGCGACCGATCGTGGCCATCGAGCCCTTGTCCCGGTAGCGGAACGGCTTTCGGGTGCTCCCCTCGGCCTCGGCGACGACGAGGTCGGCGACGTACCTCGCCTGCTGGATCGCCACCGGCGCGAGCTGCGGCAGAGGCTGGCCGTCGCGGTCGAGGCTCGCCGCGATGTCGCCGATCGCGTGGACGCGCGCCAGCCCCTCGACGCGCAGCTGGCCGTCCACCGGTATACGCCGACCACGGCCGAGCTCGACGCCGACGACGTCGGCGAGCGGCGCGGCGCTGATGCCCGCGGCCCACACCAGGGTCGCGGTCGGGATCACCTCGTCGTCGGTCAGCTGCACCTGACCCGCGTCCGCGCGGGCGACGCCGACGCCGAGGCGCACGTCGATGCCACGCTGCTGGAGCGCCAGCAACGCCTCGCGGCCGGATGCTTCCGAGAAGCCGGTGAGCAGCTGCTCCATCGGCTCGGCCAGCACGATCCGGACGTTGTCGACGTCGAGCTCCGGGTGGTCGCGGCGCAGCACCAGGTCGACCAGCTCCGCGAGGGTTCCCGCCAGCTCGACACCCGTCGGACCCCCGCCGGCGATCACGAACGTGAGGGTGCCGTCGTGGCGGTGCTCCGGTCGGGCGGAGGCGAGCTCGAAACGTCGCAGCACGTGGTTGCGCAACGCGATGGCGTCGGGGATCCACTTCAGCCCGAAGGCGTGCTCGGCGACACCGGGGATGCCGAGGTCCTCCGACTGCCCACCAGCCGCGATCACCAGGCGGTCGTAGGGCACACGCCCACCGTCCGCCATCTCGACCTCGAGGGCGTCGTGGTCGATGCCGACCACCTCGCCGAGGCGTACGTGGACACCCTCGTGCCGTCGCAGGATGGCGCGCAGGGAGACACCGATGTCCTGTGGTTGCAGCCCGGCCGTGGCGACCTGGTAGAGCAGCGGCTGGAACGTGTGGTGGTTGTTACGGTCGATGACCGTCACCTCGACGGGGGCGCCGCGACGCCGTTTCCGGGCGAGCTCGCGGATCAGCGTCAACCCGCCGAAGCCGGCCCCGACGACGACGACGTGCTCGGTGGGCGCCGTCGCCGAACCGGCCGTGTCATGCTCGTGCGTGGTCACGTACTCGCCTCGTCACTCGGTGCGCGGGGGATGTCGGCCCGTTCGGACCCGGGTCGGACCCGGGCCCGGACGGCGCCGGGCACCGTGCCGCGACCGAGGGGTCCCGTGGCGCGGGTGTCGCCGGACCGGGCCGCTGTCTCGACGCGACCCGATCACCGGTCGGGGGCCGGGCTCACCGTCCGACCCCCACGGT
>SKTG01000380.1 GCA_007118045.1 Nitriliruptoraceae bacterium | reverse complement strand
TCCATCCCGGTCCGACACGACGTCGCCCGCCGCGTCGACTGCGGCTACCTGGCCGGGTTGGTCGCCGGACATCGGCTGCCGGTCGGCGAGGCTCATGCCACCGCGGCGGACCTCGCTTACCACCTGGCGAAGGAGACCTACCGGCTATGAGCGACGACGTCATCACCGAGCTGGCCGTCCACGACGTGCGCTTCCCCACGTCCCGGACCCTGGCCGGCTCCGATGCACTCAACCTCGACCCGGACTACTCGGCGACCTACGTCGTCGTGCGGGTCGGGGAGGACGGACCCAGCGGGCACGGGCTGGCCTTCACGAACGGCCGTGGCAACGAGATCTGCGTCACGGCCGTGGAGGCGCTGCGCCACCACGTCGTCGGACGCAGCCTCTCCGGCATCTTCGACGACCTCAACGGCTTCTGGCGCTCGCTCGTGCGTGACACCCAGTTGCGGTGGCTCGGCCCGGAGAAGGGCATCATGCACATGGCCACGGCCGCCATCGTCAACGCGGTGTGGGACCTGGAGGCCAAGCGGCAGGGCCTGCCGATGTGGAAGCTGCTCGCCGACATGCCGCCGGAGCAGCTGATCGCCGCGGTCGAATGGAGCTACCTCTCGGACGCGCTCACGCCCGAGCAGGCCCTCGATCTGCTGCGTGAACGGCGCGAGGGCATGGCCGAGCGGGAGGAGGTGCTCCGTCGCACCGGACTGCCGGCCTACACCACCTCGGCGGGCTGGCTCGGCTACGGCGACGACCAGATGGTCGAGCTGGCACGCGAGGCCCTGGACGAGGGGTTCACGCACCTGAAGATGAAGGTGGGTGGGGACCCGGACGACGACCTGCGTCGGGCCCGCCTCCTGCGCGAGGTGATCGGGCCCGACAACACGTTGATGATGGACGCCAACCAACGCTGGGACGTCGGCGAGGCCATCACCCGTATGCGCGGGCTCGCCGAGGTGCGACCGTGGTGGATCGAGGAACCGACCAACCCGGACGACGTGCTCGGCCACGCACGCATCGCGGAGGCGATCGATCCCATCGTGGTGGCCACCGGTGAGAACGCCCACAACCGGGTGATGTTCAAGCAGCTGCTCCAGGCCGGCGGCATGGGGATCGTGCAGATCGACGCCTGTCGCGTCGCGGGTGTCAACGAGGTGCTGGGGGTGTTGCTGTTGGCCGCCGCCTTCGACAAGCCCGTGTGCCCTCACGCCGGCGGGGTCGGGCTGTGCGAGTACGTCCAGCACCTCGCGGCGTTCGACTACCTCTGCCTCTCCGGCACGCAGGAGGGCCGCCTGGTGGAGTACGTCGACCACCTCCACGAACACTTCGTCGACCCGGTCGTCGCGGAGGGCGGCCGCTACCGGACACCGCTCGAGCCGGGATACAGCGTCGAGCTCCATCCGGAGTCGATCACCCGCTACAGCTTCCCCCACGGCGCGGAATGGACCACCTCATGAACGACGACGCGCGACTCTCGCTCCGGACCCTGCCCTCGCTGCGCTCGGCCGAGGCTCCCGGTTACGCCCCCGGCGACGTACGGATCGGCATCGTCCACCTCGGCATCGGGGCGTTCTTCCGGGCGCACGCGGCGGTGTACACCGACGACGTCCTCACCGAGGTGGGTGGCGACTGGGGCGTGTGCGGGGTCAGCCAACGCAGCCGGACCGTGCCCGATCAGCTGGATCCCCAGGACGGGCTGTACACGGTGCTGGAGCGCAGCGGTGACGGCGAGCCGACGGCGCGCGTCATCGGGTCCGTTCGCGAGGTCCTGTGCGCCGCCGACGAACCCAGCACCGTCGTGGAGCGCATCGCGGCGCCAACGACCAAGCTCGTCACCCTGACCGTGACGGAGAAGGGGTACCGCTACGACCCCGGGACCGGGCGCCTGGCCATGGACGACGACCTCGCCGCGGATCTCGCGGGAGAGGCGCCACGCACGGTCGTCGGACAGCTGGTGCGGGGCATGCAGCAGCGCCAGCGCACGGAGGCCGGACCGCTCACCGTGGTCTCCTGCGACAACCTCCCCGAGAACGGTCCGCTGCTCGCCGGTCTGGTCCACGAGTTCATCGCGCAGCTGCCCCCGGAGGAGGCCGACCCCCTGACGGACTGGGTCCGCTCTTCGGCCGCGTTCCCGCAGACCATGGTCGACCGGATCGTCCCGGCGACCACCGACGACGACCGGGCGGAGACCGAGCGTCTGCTCGGGGTCCGCGACGACGGGGTGGTCGTCGCCGAGCCGTTCCGGCAGTGGGTGATCGAGGACGCCTTCGCCGGTCCGCGACCGGAGTGGGAACGGGCGGGTGCGATCCTCACGGACGACGTCGGCGCCTACGAGCGGGTCAAGCTGCGACTGCTCAACGGGACGCACTCCACCGTCGCCTACCTCGGCGCGGTCGCGGGCTACGGCTTCATCGCGGAGGCCCTGGCCGATCAGCGCATCGCGGGGGCGGCGCGGCGGCTGATCACCGAGGACTCGACCCCGACGCTCACGCAGCCGCCCGGCGTGGAGCTCTCGGCGTACGGCGATCAGGTGCTCGAGCGCTTCTCCAACGCCGCCCTCGGCCACCGCACCACGCAGGTGGCCATGGACGGCTCGCACAAGCTGCCGCAGCGCCTGCTGGGGACCGCCCGGGAACGTCTGGCCGCCGGCGCCGAGCCCCGGTGGGTCGCGCTCGGCGTCGCGGCCTGGCTGCGCTACCTCGCCGGCACCACCGACGCGGGTGAGCCGATCACGGTCGACGATCCCCTGGCAGAGCGGTTGCAGCCGTTGGCCTCCGCGGACCGGTCCGCGAGCGAGGTCACGGAGGCGGTGCTGCGGATCCGGGAGGTGTTCGGCGACGACCTCGGCGAGGACGAGCGGTTCGTCGAGCTGGTGACGACGTGGCTCGACGCCCTGCGCCGGCACGGCGTGCTCGGCGCGCTCGAGGACCTCGCGAACTGACCCCGCTACCCCTACGCGCCGGCGCCGGTGTCGACCACGGCGCGCTCGATCTCCGCCATCGTGTCGGCGTCCAGCTCGAGGTCGGCCGCGGCGACCCAGCCGTCGACCTGGTCGGGGCGCCGAGCGCCGACGATGGCGGCGGTGACCCCGGGCACCGCGAGGGTCCACGCGACGGCGAGGGTCGGAACGGAGACGTCGAGGCGCTCGGCGATCGGCCGGAGCTGCTCGACGAGCGCGAGGTTGCGCGAGAGCTGCGGCTCCTGGAAGCGGGCCGCACGTCGGCGCCAGTCGTCCTCCGCGAGCCCTTCGACGTGCTCGGCGGAGAACTTGCCGGTCAACAGCCCGGAGGCCATGGGTGAGTAGACGATCACCCCGGTGCCGTTGTCGGCGGCCCACGGGATCACGTCCTCCCGGGCGTCGCGGACGACGAGGCTGAGCGGGGGCTGGAGCGAGTCGACGTGCATGATCGGCTCGCAGCGTTCGAGCAGCTCGACCGTGAAGTTGCTGACACCGGCCCAGCGCACCTTGCCTTCGTCGACGAGCTCCTTCATCACGCCCCAGGACTCCTCGACGGGCGTGCCACTGACCTCGTCCGGCCAGTGGAACTGGTAGAGGTCGATCGTGTCCACGCCGAGCCGCTTGAGGCTCTGTTCGCACTCGAACCGGATTCCCTCGGGGTGCAGGGTCCGCTTCGGGTCACCGTCGTCGTACCAGTTCACCCCACACTTGGTGAACACGAGCACCTCGTCGTTGACGCGGTAGGGCTCGAGCGCGCGCCGGACCACCTCCTCGCTGTGGCCGAGGCCGTAGACGGCGGCCGTGTCGACCCAGTTGGCCCCGCTGTCGACCGCGTGCCGGATGGCCGCGACCGACTCGTCGTCGTCGACGGGGCCCCAACCGACCTTCCACGGTCCGCCGATGGCCCACGCACCGAAGCCGGTACGCGTGATCTCCGGGCCGTTGCTGCCGAGCCTGTTGGTTCGCACGAACGTTCCTTCCGGCACCACCTGCGCCTGTCCGAGGTGGTCTGGCTGCGCTGGCCAGACCGACTTCCGCACTCGGTCACCCTATCCCGTCCACACCGGTCCCCCCTCGGTCGCGCTCCGGGGCGGCGGAGAACGGCCTCGCCGTCAGCGGTCGCATGAGCGGTGACGATCCGCTCGCGGCGAAGGTGGTTCCGACCGCTTGCCCGGGCGTGAACCGATGACCGGTCAGGTCTTCGGGGGCTCCTGCGGGGCGTGAGCGTCCTCGGCGTGGTCGGCGCACAGCGGGACGATCTCCCCGGCGGGGACGTCGACCACATCGGCGGTCACCGGGGCTCGAGGCTCGGTGACGGCCTCCTCCTCGCATCCGTTCACGGAGCAGGTCGTCTGGGGCCTCATCGATTGGCTCACGGCAGCTGTCCTCACGGGGTCCGTCGGCGTGCCGACGAAGTCAACCGTATGCAGCGGCGAGGTGACGCGACCACCGATCCCGGCCGGCGGTGGCCGCTTTCTCGTACGCTCGGCCTCCGCGCCGCGTCCCGGCTTCGGAGCAGCGTCGTCCGGGACGCCTGCGCGGCAGCGGGGCGAGGCGAGGCCAGCGAGGTGACGTGAGCGACCGTCTGTGGTTCATGGACGTCGACGGGGTGATGGCGCCCTTCTCACACGGTGGCTCGTTCGGTGACTGGGAACGGTCCGAGCACCCCCGGTACGAGCTGTGGCTGTCGGCCACCCAGGCCGAGCGGATCCAGACGATCCTCAGTGAGACCGGGACCGAGCTGATCTGGGTGAGCACGTGGGCGCACGACGCCGCCGAGTACGTCGAGTCGTTCCTCGGTTGGCCGACCTACGAGTACGCGCCGCTGCCACACGCGCGGGCGTCCGGTGGTGGCCTCGGCCCGTCAGGGCGGTGGTGGAAGCTCGAGGCCGTCGAGGGCTTCCTCGCAGCCCGCCGTCCCGCCCGGTTCGTGTGGAGCGACGACGACCACCCATGGCACCGTGAGGCCGTGCGGAGCAGCCTCACCGGCTTCGAGGCTCAGGGTCTCCTGCAGGTTCCCGACCCGATGGTCGGCCTCACGGAGAAGGAACTCGACCACGCCCACGAGCACCTCAGCCGCTGACCGGCGTGTGGCTGCCTCGGAAGTGCCGAGACCGGACGTACCGAGACCGAGACTCACCTGGGATCGGATCACGGCCGAACGACGCCCGTCGTCTTGACTCGTTCGTTTCTACGACTAGCGTCACTTCTGCCATGACACCAGGTGATGCCACGACCGTCGAGCAGCTCCGCCGAGCGGGGCTGCGAGTGACCGCGCAACGTTGCGCGGTCCTCGAGTGGTTGCTCGAACACCCCCACGCGACCGCCGAAGAGGTGGGGGTCGGGGTGCGCGAGCGGCTGCGTTCCATCTCGAAGCAGGCCGTCTACGACGTCCTGACGACCTGCGTCTCCGCCGGCATGGTCCGCCGGATCGAGCCGGCCGGTCACCCGGCCCGCTTCGAACGGCGCATCGGCGACAACCACCATCACCTCGTCTGCCGCTGGTGCGGCGCGATCGAGGACGTCGACTGCGCCGTCGGGGCGAGGCCCTGCCTGACACCCGATGCCGACCACGGCTTCGCGGTCGAGGAGGCCGAGGTGGTGTTCTGGGGCACCTGCCCCACCTGCCGGAACACGCGAGGGGCCGAGCCCGACCTGGCCACGCCCGAGCTCGACGGCGAGCACCACGATCACCGACATGTGCGCGACACAACGGAGGTATGACCTTGGCAAGCGAGAACCGCAAGCCCACGACCACCGATGCGGGTATCCCCGTCACGAGCGACGAGTTCTCGCTCACCGTGGGGCCCAACGGCCCGATCCTGCTGCACGACCACTACCTGATCGAGCAGATGGCCAACTTCAACCGCGAGCGCATCCCGGAGCGTCAGCCCCACGCGAAGGGTGGCGGCGCCTTCGGCCGGTTCGAGGTGACCGCAGACGTCAGCCAGTACACCAAGGCCGCGGTCTTCCAGCCGGACACCCGGACCGACACGCTGATCCGCTTCTCGACCGTCGCCGGGGAGCGCGGCAGCCCGGACACCTGGCGCGACCCCCGCGGCTTCTCGCTGAAGTTCTACACCAGCGAGGGCAACTACGACATGGTCGGCAACAACACGCCGGTCTTCTTCGTCCGCGACCCCATGAAGTTCCAGCACTTCATCCGGTCGCAGAAGCGGCGTGCCGACAACCACCTGCGCGACCACGACATGCAGTGGGACTTCTGGACGCTCTCGCCGGAGTCCGCGCACCAGGTCACCTGGCTCATGGGTGACCGGGGCATCCCGAAGACGTGGCGCCACATGAACGGCTACTCGAGCCACACCTACATGTGGGTCAACGCCGCGGGCGAGAAGTTCTGGGTCAAGTACCACTTCAAGACCGACCAGGGCATCGACTTCCTCACGCAGGAGGAGGCCGACCGCCTCGCCGGTGAGGACGCCGACTACCACACCCGCGACCTGTACGAGTCGATCGACCGCGGCGACCACCCCAGCTGGACGCTGAAGGTGCAGATCATGCCGTTCGCGGACGCGGACGAGTACCGGTTCAACCCGTTCGACCTCACCAAGGTGTGGCCGAAGAGCGACTACCCGCTGCACGAGGTCGGTCGTCTCACCCTGGACCGCAACCCGACCGACTACCACACGGAGATCGAGCAGGCGGCCTTCGAGCCGAACAACCTGGTGCCCGGTATCGGTCCGAGCCCGGACAAGATGCTGCTCGCCCGCATCTTCTCGTACGCGGACGCGCACCGGGCCCGGCTCGGGGTCAACTACAAGCAGATCCCGGTCAACTCGGCGCAGGCGCCCGTCCACAGCTACAGCAAGGACGGCGTCATGCGGGTCCAGAACGTCTCGGATCCCGTGTACGCACCGAACTCCTACGGCGGTCCCGCGGCCGACGGACAGGCCTACCCGAAGGCGGAGACCTGGGAGACCAGCGGCGAGATGCTCCATGCCGCCTACGTCCCGCACGCCGAGGACGACGACTTCGTCCAGGCCGGCACGTTGGTACGTGAGGTGATGGACGACGCGCAGCGCGACCGGCTCGTGGACAACGTCGTCGGGCACCTGTTGGACGGCGTCTCGGAACCGATCCTGCAGCGGGCGTTCGAGTACTGGCGCAACATCGACAAGGAGATCGGTGACCGCATCGCCAACGGCGTGAACGGCGGCTGACGGCTCCACCTACGGCGCTGGTCCGCGGCCCGCTCGGGTCACGGGCCGGCGCCGGCGTCACGATCCGACCTCGACCTCCGCCGCGGCTAGGTGCCGCGCCAGTGAGTTGAAGCCGAGCGACCGCGCGGACCCGGGGTCGCCGACGACCACCAGCAACGATCGCGCCCGTGTCGTCGACGCGTAGATCGCCCGGCGGACCTCGTCTCTGCCCGGTCGCGCTTGCGCGGGTCCATGTCCAGGCCGAGCACCACGGCGGGACGCTCCATGCCCTTGAACGAGGCGCTGTTGGTGGCCACCCGTTCCCCTGCGCGGGCAGCCTCGGCGAGACGATCGTTGCCGCCACGGTTCGGGTTGTGGAACAGCCACAGCACCGCCAGATCCTCGTCGCCGATGCGTTCGTCGCGTTGGAGCTCGCGAGCCACCTCGCTCGTGCGCGCGACGACCCGCTCCGCTGGTGCCGCGACGTAGCGGACCTCGGGCCCGTCACCGGTGACGCAGTCCAGCTCGACCTCGCCGAACCCCGCGACGAACGCTGCGATGGCTGCCGAGTTCCGGAAGTTCTCGCGCAACTCGTGCTCCACCTCGAGGAAGTCGGGTAGCGAGGCGTCGGCGTCGAACGGATCCTGCTGACCGTCGGCGAACGCGTACCGGCGTCCATCCCCCGCAGCGCTCGCCGCAGCACGGAGCGGGCCCGCTTCGCCTGCTGCACCGGATCACGGATCTCGACCGCGCCGGCCTCGCGCCGGCGCCACACGGCGCGGGTCGCGTCGTAGGAGAGCGTGCCGCCCTTGACCTCCACGACCGTGACGGCGGACCCCAGGGTGCTGGCTAGGCTCACCGCCCCCGTCGCACGAGGCCCGGCAGGACCGGGTTCGAGGGAGCCGCCGTGATGTTCCACTCAGGACCGCTCGCTCCCTCCCGGATCGACGTCCTCGGGCATCCCACCGCTCACGCCCCGGGACCGACGTGAGCGACGCGGCGCTCGATGGACTGATCCAGCAACTGCGCGAGTTCGCTCGGGAACGCGACTGGGAGCGCTACCACACCCCCAAGAACCTGGTGATGGCGCTCTCGGGTGAGGTCGGCGAGCTCGTCGAGGTGTTCCAGTGGCTGACACCCGAGCAGTCGACGGCCGTGATGCGGAGCGAGCGTGCCACCGACGTCGAGGACGAGCTCGCGGACGTGCTGCTGTACCTGCTCCGCCTCGCCGACGTGCTCGACCTCGACGTCGCGGAGCTCGCCGGCGCGAAGCTCGAACGCAACCGCGGTCGGTTCCCCGTCGATGAGGTCCGGGGCCGCGCGGATCGTCGGCCGTAGGCCGGCTACCGGACGTGGACCACGACCTTGCCGGTCGCCTCACGGTCGGCGATCAGGCGCAGGCCCTCGACCGCGTCCTCGAGGGGCAACCTCGCGTGCAGGTGCGGCGCCACGGCCCCCGTGCGCGCCAGCTCCAGCAGCGCGTCGTGGGTCTCCCGGATCACCTCGGGCGCTCGACGTCGGTACAGCCCCCAGTGCACGCCCACGATGGAGAAGTTCTTCACCAGCGGGTAGCCGAGCGCGGGCGTCGGGATCGTGCCGCTCGCGAAGCCGATGACCAGCAGACGGCCCTCGAACGCGATGACCTTCCCGGACCGCTCGTACACGTCACCGCCGACCGGGTCGAAGATCACGTCCGCGCCCCGACCTCCCGTGAGATCCTTGACCACCGGCACGAAGTCGTCCTTCTGGTGGTCGATCACCTCGTCGGCGCCGAGCTCGCGACAGACGGCCACCTTCTCCGGCCCTCCCGCGACGGCGATCACCCGTGCGCCCGCGGCCTTGCCGACCTGGATCGTCGCGGTGCCGACGCCGCCCGCAGCCCCGTGGACGAGCAGGGTCTCGCCCTCCCGTATCGCGGCACGCCGGTGCAGGGCGACGTGAGCCGTCTGGTAGACCAGGAACATCCCGGCGCCGGCGTCGTCCCCGAGCCAGTCGGGGATCGCGAAGACGTCGGTTACCTTCGCGCGCGTGCGCTCGGCGAGACCGCCGAGTCCGAGCTCCGGGAGCGCGACCACCCGCTGGCCGGCTTCGAGTCCCTCGACGCCGCCACCCACCTCGGCGACGGTGCCCGTGACCTCCTGCCCCACCGTGAACGGCAGGTCGGGCTTCTCCTGGTAGTCGCCGCTGGCCAGCAGCAGATCCGGGAAGTTCAGGCCGCAGGCCGCGACGTCGATCAGCACCTCGTCGTCGCCGGCGGTCAGCGGACGATCCACCTCCTCGAGGCGCATGACCTCGTCGTAGGGGCCGAGCTCGTGGATCGTCCAGGCACGCATGACAGGCTCCGGGCGGTGGTCGTCCGATCAGGTGCAGCCTAACGGGGGTTAGGATCCGAGCTGGCGGCGGCGCCTGCGACGACGCACCGGAACGACCCGGAACCCTTGACGTGGCGCCGCGGCCTCGCCATCGTTCGGGGAAAGGGGAGAGTGACCATGCCTGCGGACAAGCTGCACGCCCTGCTCGACGAGCACGAGATCGCCTACGAGGTCGAGACGCACCCACACGCCGTGAGCGCCGATCGTCTCGCCGCCTCGGAACACGTGAGCGGGTACGACGTCGCGAAGCCCGTCCTGCTCTCGATCGGCGGGCAGTTGGCGATGGTCGTGGTCCCCGGCTCGGAGATCGTCGACCTCGACCGTGCCACCGAGGTGTTCGGCCACAACGAGGTCCGTCTCGCCACCGAGGACGAGTTCGTCGAGCTCTTCGACGACTGCGAGCCGGGGGCGGAGCCACCGTTCGGGCACCTCTACGGGATCCCGACGTTCCTCGACGAGGACCTGCGGGCGCGGCAGCGTCTCGTCTGCCGTGACGGCTCCCACACGCAGACCATCACCCTGGACGTGGCGGACTACGTGCGCGTCGCCCGGCCGGAGATCGTCTCCGTGAGCATCAAGCCCGCCTGATCTCGATCCGTCCGGGTCAACGGGAGCATCGCCGACCACGGGCGAACACGGGACCACGGAGCCGGTGCTGCCGTGGGGACGGGCGGCCGCCCCAGAGGAACGACCGCCCGCGTCTCGCTGGTGTCCGCCGGAGGGGCCGGCGAACGACAGGGACCGCTCGTTCAGCGGCCGCCGCGCGTCGGGACGCGCACATCGACCGAGACCAGGTGATGGTCCGACGAAGCCGCCACCTCGGCGAGGGGCTCGTCGCTGGTGGGCCAGAACACCCTCGAGTCGACGATCTGGAGGTTGTTGCTCGGCAAGGCGTAGTCGACGCGAGCGGTCCACCCGAAGTCGGCCGTGTGGTACTCCGGCTCGGGCTCGCAGCGCTGGAGCGGCGGATCGTTCGCCTCGGCGTGGCGCTCGACCGCTCCCTCGCTGGAGGGTGTGTTGCGGTCGTTGACCATGGGGTGGTCCAGCAGCTGCTCGATCGCCCCGGGCACCGAGTCGCCCACGCACGGATCGGCGTTGTAGTCCCCCAGGATCACGAACGACGAGCCGGGATCCAAGCCGCCCGTCTCGCCGTCATCGTCGTAGAGGTAGTCACCCCGCGCCGGGTGCACGTAGTCGGCCCACAGACGGATCTCGTCGTGGTTGCGCAGCACGTTGCGCTGCTCCTCGCCGTCGAAGGCCGGCGGCGTGGGGTGCGCGTTCAGCGTGTGCACGACGTGGTTGCCGATCTCGACCGGCACGTCCCAGTGCGACTTCGAGGACAGGCGGAACTCCTCGAGGATCTCGTCGGAGTACCAGTCTCCCTCCTCGTCGGTCTCGGGGTCGCTCGGCAGGAGGGCGCCGGGCATGTCGGCCCAGCGGAACTCCTGGAAGGTGCGGATCTCGTCCTCGAGGATGGGGTACTTGGACAGCACGAGCATGCCGTACTGGCCCTCGTAGAAACCGAAGCCCCACGCATCGTCCGGGGTCCCCGTCTGTCCGTCCCGGTTGAGGTCGAAGCCCGAGTCGATGCCGGTGTTGGATGGAGCGACGTAGGCGTACTCGTACTCGATCGGCTCCGCGCCGTCCTGGGAAACCTCGAGGTAGTTGTCGCGGAACGCGTCGACGGCGTCGTACTCGTCCACGCCATCGATGTGGCCCACGTAGTCGAACTCACCCAGCTGGAGGACGTCGGGTCGTTCGAGCTGGATGATCTGGGCGATGTCCTCCATCGGCGCGTGGTTCCCGGACTCCAGGTCGGTGAGGAACTGGCCCTCATCGTCCGCACGGTACGGGTCCGAGAACGCCGTGTTGTAGGTGCCGAAGCGAACGATCTCAGGTCCGCCGGCGTGGTCGGGCGGTCCGCCTGCATGGTCGGGCGGTCCCCCTGGCCCACCGCCCCCGGGGCCCTGAGCTCTGGCATGGTCGGGTGGTCCACCGCCTGGTGCCGCGGCGACAGGGGCGATGGCGAGGGCGAGGAGCCCGAACGTCGCCACCAGCGCGAGCAGCGAGCGCGAGAGCGGTGATCTGGTCAGTGCGAGGATCACGGAGGAGCCTTCGTCGGGGGTGCATCGGAACCTACGGGGCGCACCGGTACGGCGCCACGTCCCCGCCGGCACCCCCGTGGGTAGCACCCGGCTCTCGGACCCGCAGCGGACGTGGCGGCGACGGGGAGCCGAACGGCCCCCGTCCCCCTCCCGTTCGAGCCGGCGGAGTCACCGGCCGAGAGGACGAGCCGAAAGCGCGCCGCCGCTGGCGTAGGCGGCGCCCCGATCGCGGTCGTCCGTTGCGCTACGCGACCGCGCTCAACCGGTCGCGGTGCAACAGCTCGGTGCTGCGCAGCATCTCCCGGAGCGTGGCAGCGCGAGCCGCCGCGCCATCGCCCGGAGCCAGCGACGACGTCGCGCGGCCCGCTGCCGTGACGTCGCCCGCTGTCGAGCTCCCTCCTCGCGCAACGGGCCCACGAGGGCCTCCATCTGCCGGACCACAGCCGCGTCACGCACGATCCCGACCTCCTCGTCCCGCTGTCGCTCGACGGCATCTGATCGATCTCCATCGATACGACTACGATGACACACGAATCGACATCCGTCAATACGTTACCCACCGATCGTGTAGCGGGCGCTCGAGGATCCATCGACCGTCTGCGAGGTGTCGACCGCACGGCTGGGACGTGCTCTACGGTTCGTCCTCGCACCACACGGTCCCGCACGCGCAAGGAGCAAGCCACATGCACGTCGACGGGATCTCCCCGTGACGACGACGGGTATCGAAGGCGTGTTGACGAGGCTCGACGCGGAGATCGCCCGCGCCATCGCGTCGGGTGACCGTCGCGGCTACTTCGCCGTGCTGTACCGCAGGGTCACGGCGAAGGTCGCGGAGGGCCTCGATGCGGGCTTCTTCGACGACGACGTGCGCATGGAGCGTCTCGACACCCTGTTCGCCGAGCGCTACTTCGAGGCCGTACGGGCAGAACGCGCCGGCCAGCGACCGACCGACTCCTGGCAGCTCACCTTCGACGCCGGGCGGCGGTGGCGTCCGCTCGTCCTCCAGCACCTGCTCGTCGGCATCAACGCGCACATCAACCTCGACCTCGGCGTGGCGACCGCGGAGTGCGTGCCGAGCGAGGAGCTCGCGGACCTGCGTCGCGACTACGACCGGATCAACGCGATCCTCGCGGCCATGATCGCCACGGTGCAGCGTGATCTGCTGCGGATCTCGCCGTGGATGGGGCTGCTCGACCGCTTCGGAGCACGGACGCAGACCGAGGTGGTGCGCTTCAGCATCGTCGTCGCCCGCCGCGGCGCCTGGCGCTTCGCGGAGAACCTCTCGGCTACCCCCGACGAGCGTTGGGCCGACACGATCCACGAGCGGGACCGCCGGGTCGCCGCCGTGGGGCGGCGCGTCCTGCATCCCGGTACACGGATGGCCACGGGGCTGTTGCTCGTCCGCCTGCGCGAGCGCGGCGCGGTCGCCGACCACCTCGAGCAGCTGCTCGCCGCGGACGATCCCTCGCTGTCGCGGGTCGAGGAGCTCGTCGAGCGGCCCGACGAGGGCTGACCGACGCGCCGGCGCGCGACCGGGCCGTGCCCTCGACCGGCGGCCGGCGGGGTGCGTCATCGGAAGTCAGACGTCCAGACCGAGCCCCGGTTCGCCACCGTCGTGGATCACCCGTCCAGCGACGACCCGGGCCGTGGCACTGGCGACGTGCGGCTCGAGCCCGCCGTCGTGCCGCAGGTGGTGGACGTCGGTGTCACGGACCAGGACGAGCTCGTCGGCGATCAGGCGCCGGTGACAGCGCCGCCAGTCGGACTCGGCGCACATCAGCGCCGTTCGTCGCTCGCTCGTTTCGCCCAGCAACTCGGCGAGTGCGTCCGCCGCTTCCGAGGTGTCGAGATGGTCGACGTAGCCCTGCATCGCCGCGTCCGTCAGGGCGGTGTGCGGGGAACCGGACGCCCGGCTGCGACGTCCACCCAGGCGTGGCTCCCAGCGGTACCCGATCCCCTCCTCGGGCAACCAGGCCACCAACCGCTTCCGTCCCACGTGCGGTGACCGGCGACTGCCCGGGGAGCGCCGCACGTCGACGACGCGTTCGACGCCGGCCTCGGTGAGTAGCGACGCCAGCTCCTCCTGGCCGAGCGTCCCGTGCCCCACGGTCAGCACGCGTGACATGGCACTCGTCCCCTCGACCTCGGACGTCACGCCACCGACCCGAGCGGCGTGAGTGCCCCGACGGTCGGGCGTCGTGGACCTCGGCCGGCCGGGTTGCTGGCAGACTCCCGCCTCCCGTGCCGAAGGATCCGTGTGCAACGCCGCTTGCGTCTGGAGACGAACCCGACCGTCTTCGTGTCGTCCGTGCTGGTCATCGCGATGTTCCTGATCGTCGGTGTCGTGGCCACGCCCACCCTCGGGCGTGTGTTCGAGACCGTGCAGTCCACCATCGCGGCCACGCTCGACTGGTACTACGTCCTGGTGGTCAGCGGCTTCCTCGTCTTCGTCGTGTGGCTCGGGGCAAGCCGTTTCGGGCGGCTGCGGCTCGGAGGTGAGGAGGAACGGCCGCGCTACCGCTACCTGACGTGGTTCGCCATGCTCTTCACCGCCGGCATGGGCATCGGGCTGGTGTTCTGGAGCGTGGCGGAACCGCTCTCCCACCTCGCCGACCCGCCGATGGCCGAGGCCGGCTCGCCCGGAGCGGCGCGCGAGGCGATGCAGTTCACCTTCTTCCACTGGGGCTTGCACGCATGGGCCGTCTACGTGGTCGTCGGGCTGTCGCTGGCCTACTTCGCCTACCGGCACGACCTGCCGTTGACGGTCCGGTCGGCGCTGTACCCGCTGCTCGGGGAACGCATCCACGGACGCTGGGGCGACCTGGTCGACGTCTTCGCGGTCTTCGGCACGATGTTCGGGGTCGCCACCTCGCTCGGGTTCGGGATCCTGCAGGTCAACGCCGGGCTGGCCAGCCTGGGGTTGCTGGAACAGTCGACGGCGATGCAGCTCGTGCTCATCGCGGCGGTGACGGCGGCGGCGATCGTCTCGCTGCTGCTCGGGCTCGACAAGGGCATCCTGCGCCTGTCGCTGACCAACCTCGGGGTCGGCACCGCCCTGATGCTGTTCGTGCTGGCGGCGGGGCCGACCGTGTTCGTGCTGCGCAGCTTCGTCGAGCAGGTCGGCGTGTACGCGCAGCAGCTGCCCTCGATGATGTTCTGGACCGACGCCCGGGCCGACTCCGGCTGGCAGGAGGGCTGGACGATCTTCTACTGGGGCTGGTGGATGTCGTGGTCGCCGTTCGTCGGCATGTTCATCGCCCGCGTCTCGCGCGGCCGGACGGTGCGGGAGTTCGTCTTCGGGGTGCTGTTGGTGCCGGTCGCGTTGACCTTCCTGTGGATGGCGATCTTCGGCAACAGCGCCCTGGCGATCGACGGCGCGACCGGCGGCCAGCTCGCCGACGCCGTGGCCGAGGACCCCGCCGTGGCCCTGTTCGAGCTGCTCGGGCAGCTGCCGCTGACCAGCGTCACGACGGTGCTGGCCATCCTGCTGGTCGCGACCTACTTCGTGACGTCCTCCGACTCCGCCTCGCTGGTCATCGACCTGTTGACCAGCGGCGGCAACGTCGACCCGCCCAAGCGCCAGCGGGTCTTCTGGGCCGTCCTCGAGGGCGCGGTGGCCGGCGTGCTGCTGGCCGCGGGGGCCGGCGGCCTGGAAGCGCTGCAGACGGCGGCCATCACCACCGCCCTCCCGTTCTCGTTGATCATGATCCTGGCGTGCGTCGGGCTGGTCCGGGCGCTGTACGTGGACGAGCGTGGCCAGCCGCTCAGCCGAGCGGTCCTGCTCGACGACGGTCACGACGTGGTACCGCAGTCCCACGGGCGCGAGAGCCCCGTGCGTGACCGTGTCCAGGGCTCACCGTGACCGACGCGGAACGACGCTCGGCCCGGACTGGTACGGGATCACGCCGCGTCGCCGCTGCTGCCGTCGAGCACCTGCCCCAGCAACGCCGCCACCTCGACGCTGCGAGGTAGCTGCGAGTGGCTGGCACCGACCGGGACGACCTCGACCCGGCCGCCGTCGGCGATACGGCGGGTCCGCCCCGTCCCCGCCGCCGAGCCCGAACGCACCAGCGCGTCACCGAGCACCGTGTTCAAGGGGTGCCGCACGCTCGGGCGCAACCGGCCGACGACCACGTGATGGGTGACGCCCTCGACCCAAGGGACCGTCGCGGCCGAACCGGTCAGCAGGCCGTCGATCGGGGTCTCACCCCAGGCATCTTCCGCCAACGCCCCGAAGCGCAGGTCCTTGATGCCTCGCGAACGTCGATCGATCAGCGAACCGATGGGGGCGCTCCGCGAGAAGAGCCGCAGGGTCCAGGTGGTGACGTTCGCGACCTTCTCGAGCCAGGAGCCGAGGTGGGGCGTGGCGAGGTAGAGGGCGTCGCTGACCAGCTCCGGCCAGCGGTGGCCACGCTCGACGGCTGTGATGCCGGCGGCGCGGATCACCAGTCCACCCATGGAGTGGCCGACGAGCACCAGCTGGGTGACCGGCACCGGCCAGGCGGCCACGAGCTCCTCCAGCCGTTCGGCGAGATCGGCGCCGTTGCGTCCCACGGCACGGCCCGTGCCGTAGCGAACGAGCACCGGTGTGCTCCCCGTCGTGCTTGCGAGGTCGGGCAGCTGCCGGTCGAGCCCCGCGCCGGGGGTCCAGACGGCCTCGGTGTCGACGAGGCCGTGGACGAAGACGGTCAGGCGGCTGGTCGGTTCCGGGTAGGCCTCCCGCACCGCGGCGGGCGTGAGCGGGACCTCGCGACCGTTCTGACGGATGGTGACGTCGAGGTCGAGCTCCGGCGCGTCCTCCAGGAGCTGCTCGTCCACGACGCCGTGGGCCACCGCGCGTCCCTTCAGAGCGGCCGGCGACGGCTGGGCATCGTCGCCGAAGCGGTCGGCGGCCACCGCACCCAGCTCGCCGGCGACCCGGAGCGAGCCGCGAACCACGGCGTACGTTCCGTCCGTGGCCGCGTCGGTCACGCGTTGGACGGGACGACCGACGGGTCCGAGCCACCGGTAGACGCCGTCGCTGATCGCGCGGTGCATGTCCTGCACGGACCCGGCCACGACCTGGTCGGCGACGGCGGCGATCAGTCGTGACCAGCCACGCACCTCGTCGCGGGATGGCATCGGTGCTCCAGGGTCGAAGTGCGGTCGGGTGTCGGCGGCGACGTTCGGGCGGGACGCCTCGCGTCCGCTTCCTCGTGCGCCCGGATGCCGGCAGCGGATGTCGGGAACGGCGGGGTCGAGCGGAGGCTGTCGATCTGGGGCGCGGCCGAGCTGGGCGCGGTCGAGATGGGCGCGGTCGAGCCGGGGCCCGGTCGAGCCTGGCGCCTCGACGCTAGCTCGACGACGTGGGTGCGAGCGGACGCCAGCGCGAGTGGCCTTCGGAGCGGTTGGAACGGTCGTACCGGATGCGAGCGTCGACCGGCGCCCACGGTACGCGTCTCCACCGCATCCGGTGGAAGGTGGGGGGACGTCCGACCTCGTCCGGTCCGAGCCTGCCGCGACATGCCGCTTGCCACCGCCGGCGGTGGAAAGCGTCGGCCCCCGCCACCGGATGACGCAACGTCGGGAGGTCAGTTCTCGACCCTGGCTTCCCACAACGACGCGACGAGCTGTTGTTCCACCGTCGGGTCGGGTGGCTCGGGCCGGCGGTGCAGGGCCACCAGCCGCGAGATCGCCGCGTGGCGCGCGTCGAAGGCACGGCGCTCGCTGCGGGAGGAGAGCGCGCGGCGGGTCGCCAGCGTCCGACGCCAGTCGGAGAAGGCGTCCACCTCCTCGCGGGTGAGCCCGTAGCGATCGGCGACCTGCGGGACCAGCCCAGCCAGGGCGTGCCGCTCACGCAACCTCCCGGCGACGAGCACGACGCCGGTGACGACGAACAGCACGACGAACGCCAGCGCGAACAGCAGGGCGATCGGGAACGCGTCCTCGAGCAGGAAGGTCGTGGCGTTCCAGACCGCGTGGAGCACGATCGCGATGAGCAGGCCCGGGATCGCCCCCACGGCCGGTCGCCGGCCTCGCACGATCGCCCGCCCGACGAAGATCCCCACCCAGACCGTGAACAGCGGGTGTGCGAAGGGCGAGAGCAGACCCCGGATCACGACGGTGGCGACGAGCTGGCCCTCGGCGGCGGCGGAGACGAAGTACTCCACGTTCTCGACTGCCGCGAACCCGGCGGCGATCCAGCCCGCGTAGACCACCCCGTCCGTGACGCTGTCCACCATGCCGCGTCGCACGGCGTACAGGACGCCGAGGCCCTTGAGGAGCTCCTCGACGATCGGGGCCGACACCACCGCCGCAACGGGCGGGCCGAAGACCAGGGCGACCACCGTGTTCACGATGCTCGCGCCGGTGATGGCGACCGTCGCGCCCCAGAGCACCGCGTGGATCCGCTCCTGCCGGGGCTCGGGCTCCAGCCGGTCGAACCAGACGAACGCCGCCAGGACCACCACGAACGTCGGTAGCGGCGCCAACGTCGCGACCGGATCGGCGACGAGGGAGAAGACCAGGGCCGGGATCACGAGCACGCCGGTCAGCAGTACCGGCAGGCTGAGCCAGGCCGGGAGTCGCGGCCGTCGCTGCGTACGATGCACGTAGCCGGTCCAGCCCCGCCCGTCCCACCATCGCCAGGCCGACTCGTCCTCGGGAGCGCGGTACCACCCGGGCGGCGGCCCCGCTCCCGGCGGGGGTGGCGGCGGCACCGGACGGGCGCTGCTCGAGGTGCCCTCGTCCGTGGAGCTCGCCGGGGTCCGCCCCGCCTCGTCGGACCCCTCCGGCAGGTGCCCGACACGGTCGGCGGCGGGGGCGGGCCCAGGCGGGTCCTGCTCGACGGTCCCCGATCCGGGCAGGTCCTGCTCGACGGACCCGGACCCAGGCAGCGGAGGCGGCGGATCGACCGGGATCTCGGGCGAGGACGCGCCGTCCGGTTCGTCCGGGGTCTCGGGCGAGGACGCGCGGTCCGGTTCGTCCGGGGTCTCGGGCGAGGACGCGCCGTCCGGTCCGTCCGGGGTCTCGGGCGAGGACGCGCCGTCCGGTTCGTCCGAGTCCGACGGGCCGTTCGACGTCGTCACCGTGTGCTCCGTGCCGTACCGGTCCCCGGGGTCCGCCGGGACGTGCCGACCCCTCGGCCGAGCACCCACAGGGTAGGTAGCGGGTCATCGACCGGTGCGCCACCGAACGTCGAACGAGACCACCCCCACGAGAGACTCGAGGTGCGGCCGGGACGGACCGGGTGCGCCCGACGTGGCGGGTGGTGCGCGACGCAGCCCCGGACGGCGGGCGCCGCGCCCTACGCTCGCGCCCATGCCCACCGCCCCCGCGCCGACGGCGACGACCGCTGGTGGCCCGCGCCACGAACCATTGCCGCTCGGGCCGCTGCACGTGTGGCCGCCGGTGGTCCTCGCACCGATGGCCGGGGTCACGAACGCGGCGTTCCGCTCCTTGTGTCGGCGACACGGCGGGGGGCTGTACGTCTCCGAGATGGTCGGCGCACGGGGGTTGATCCACGGGGACCGGACCACCGCGTCGAAGGCCGCGTTCGGACCGGACGAGCAGCCTCGGTCGATCCAGCTGTACGCCGTGGATCCCGACGACGCCCGGGTGGCCGCGGGGCTGCTCGTGAGCGGTGAACGGGACCCCGACGGACGGGCGGTCGACCACCTCGATCTCAACTTCGGGTGCCCCTCCCCCAAGGTGACCCGCCACGGCGGCGGTGCCGCGCTGCCCTGGCGGCGCGAGCTCTTCGCGGGCATCGTGGCGGAGACGGTCCGCGCGGCCGGGCCGGTCCCGGTGACGGTGAAGCTGAGGTTGGGCATCGACCACGACCACCTCACCTACCTCGAGGCGGGACGGATCGCGCAGGACCTGGGGGTCGCGGCCGTCGCCCTCCACGCCCGTACCGCGCGTGACCGGTACGGCCCGCCGGCGGAGTGGGCGACGATCGGGCGGCTGGTCGAGCGGCTCACGGTGCCGGTGCTCGGCAACGGTGACATCTGGGAAGCGGACGACGCGCTGCGGATGATCGCCGACACGGGCTGTGCGGGCGTGGTGGTCGGCCGAGGCTGCCTCGGCCGACCGTGGCTGTTCCGCGATCTGCAGGCCGCGTTCGAGGGACGCGACATCCCGCCGGCGCCGGGCCTCGGCGGCGTCGCGACGCTGCTCCGGGAGCACGCCGAGCTGCTGATCACCCACGCCGGACCGCTGGCCGGCCTGCGGGAGCTCCGCAAGCACACGAGCTGGTACCTGCAGGGGTTCCCGGTTGGGCGTGATCTGCGACGCGCGCTCAACCAGGTCACCACGCTCGACGAGCTCGACGACCTGCTCGCCCACCTCGACCCGGACGTCCCATTCGACGAAGCGATGCGCCGACAACCGCGAGGTCACACCACGCCACCCAAGCGCGTGGCCCTGCCCGCGAGCTGGCTCGACACCCGTCGCCACGAGGTCGCCCTGGCGCCGGCGGCGGCCGCGGCGGTGTCGGGTGGCTGAGGGCTGGTCCGCCGCCGGCACGGTGACGACCGTGCCACCTCGGCTCGTGCTCGCCTCCGCGAGTCCCCGGCGGGCTGAGCTCCTCGGTCGGCTCGGGGCCCGTGCGCACGTGCGGCCGACGGCCGTCGACGAGACCCCGCTGGACGGCGAGGCACCGGCGTCGCTCGTCGCCCGGCTCGCCGACGCGAAGGCGGCGGCCTGCACGGTCGCAGGTGACGCGGTGGTGCTCGCCGCCGACACCGTGGTCGTCCTCGACGATCAGGCGTTGGGCAAGCCACGCGACGGTGACGACGCGCGCGAGATGCTGCGGGCGCTCTCGGGCAGGGACCACCAGGTCCTCACGGGCGTGGCCGTCCGTCGCGGCGACACCCACCGTCACGAGGTGGTGACCACCGACGTGCGCTTCGCGCCGCTCACGGAGGCCGAGATCGCCTGGTACGTCGGCACCGGGGAACCGGCTGGCAAGGCCGGCGGGTACGGGCTCCAGGGTGCCGGGGCCGCCCTCGTGGAACGGATCGAGGGCAGCGACACGAACGTCATCGGGCTCCCGTTGCCGACCACCGTCGCCCTGCTGCGCCAGGTCGGGCTCGACCTGCTCTCCCCAACGGAGCTCGAGCCCACGGAGCTCGAGCGGTGAAGATCGTCGCTGCGCTCACGGCCGCGCTCACGGCGTCGCTCTCCGGCGGGAGCGTCCGGGCGCTCGTGCGGCTGGTGGTCGTGCTGTTCGGCTCCATCCTGCTGTTCACCGTCGGCTTCCAGCTCGTCATGGCGATCGAGGGGCGGGAGTTCAGCTGGTGGTCCGGCGTGTACTGGACCGTGGTCACGATGACCACGCTCGGATTCGGCGACATCGTCTTCGAGTCCGACCTCGGCCGCATGTACTCGGTCGTGGTGCTCCTCGCCGGCGCGGTCCTCGTGCTCGTGCTGTTGCCGTTCACGTTCATCCAGCTGGTCTACCTGCCGTTGCGTACCGCCGCCCGTGAGGCACGTGCTCCGCGCCAGCTCCCGGTCGGGACGAGCGGGCACGTGCTGCTCATGGGTCGTAGCTCCATGGAGCAGGTGCTGATGCGCCGCGTCCGCCACGCCGGCATCCCCTACACGTTGATCGTGGAGGACGTCGAGGAGGCCATCGCGCTCCACGATCAGGACTACCCGGTGATGGTCGGCCTCCTCGACGACCCAGAGACCTTCCGAGCGGCCCGGGCCGAGGACGCCGCGCTGGTGGTCACCATGCGCAGCGACCAGGCCAACACCAACATCACCTTCACGCTGCGCGAGGTCACCGATTCGGTAACGGTCGTCGCCACGGCCACCTCGGCCGACTCGGTGGACGTCCTCGAGCTGGCCGGGTGTGACCACGTCGTGCAGCTCGGGCAGCTGCTCGGCACGGCCTTCGCCCGGCGCATCCTCGCGCCGACCGCCCGCAGCAGCGTCGTCGCGACGTTCGACGACCTCGTGATCGCCGAGACCTCCGCCGCCGGAACGGAGCTGGCCGGGCGGCGGCTCGACGAGCTCGATCTGCAGACCCGCTTCGGCGTCTCCGTCGTCGGGGTCTGGGAGCGGGGCTCGCTGCAGGCGGCCCACGCCGACACACGGGTCGGAGAGTCCTCGATCCTGCTGCTCGCCGGCGGTCGGGAGCAGCTCGAGGCCTACGACTCGGCCGCCAAGCACTTCGATGACGGTCCGTCCGAGGACGCCGCCGAACGACCATCCGGGGACGCCGATGCCCGCGCCGAAGACGGCCGCGGCTCGACGCATGAGGACGCGGCCGACGAGCAGGGAGCCGACCCCGGCACGGCCACAGAGGCGCAGGAGGCCGCGGACGACGGTCAGCTGGTGCTCGTCCTCGGGGGTGGGCGCGTCGGACGTGCCACCGTCGCGTCGCTCCACGAGGCCGGCATCCCCTACCGGATCGTCGATCAACGGGAGGAACGGATCGCCCACCTCGACGGTGCCGTGGTCGGGGACGCCGCGGACATCGAGGTGTTGCGAGCAGCCGGGATCGACGAGGCCTCCGCGATCGTGATCACCACACACGAGGACGACACGAACATCTACCTCACGCTGTACTGCCGGCGCCTACGGCCGGACGTCGAGATCCTCGGACGTGTCAACATCGACCGCAACGTCAGCACGATGCACCGCGCAGGCGCCGACCTCGTGCTCTCCTACGCCTCCACGGGGGCGATGGAGGCCTGGAACGCCCTGCGCCACCATCGCACCATGCTGCTCGCGGAGGGCCTGGTGGTCTTCCGGCTCCCCGTGCCCGCGGAGCTCGCGAGGCGTCGACTGGACGAGGTCGACGTCCGGGGCGAGACGGGCTGCACCGTGGTGGGCGTCGCGGTCGAGGGCAGCTGCGACACCGACCTCGACGGTGCGACCCGGCCGGCCGCCGATGCCGAGCTCATCCTCATCGGCGACACGGCCGCGGAGGAACGCTTCCTCGCGCGCTACGTCGCGGAGCGACCCGCCTCCGGCTGGTCGAGGTGGTGGCAGCGCCTGCGCCCGGGGTCCTACGCCAGCCGCTGACGTCGCAGCGCCCGTGCGCTCGGACGGCTACCCGTGCGGGAGGTGGGAGTAGAGCTCGTCCTCGACGGCGAGATGCACCTCCAGCACGGCGTGGAGACCGAACAGGCTCCGCTGCAGGTCGAGCAGCTCGTCCCGGTCCGGGCCGCGAGCCTCCAGGTCGTCGACCAGCCGGCCGAACAGGCGGATCTGGCGGGCGAGTTCACGATGGGTCCGCACGAGAGGCCGTGTCGGGTCCTCGTCGGGGAAGACCGAGCGCACCGCCGGGTAGACGGTCCGCTCCTCCTCGACCTCGTGTGGGAGCAGCTCGTGCTCGAGGAAGTCGCGGACGCGCCGGAGCTCGTGCAGAGCACGTTCGGGTGGGAGGGTCTCGAGCCGGTCGGCGACCACCGCCACGTCCTCCAGCCCGTGCGTCAGCTCGTGGTGGTCGCTCAGCACCTGCGTCGGGACCTCCGGCGCGTGACGCCAGCGGCGCCGGCCCTCGCCGGGGACCCGCAGGGCGCGCAGCGCGTTCGCGAGGACGGCCAGATCGATGACCTCCTGCACGATCGCGCCGGCCACGGGCGTCAGGTAGCCGAGCGCGGCGAACACCATCGCCACCGCCGACAGCCCGATACCGGTCACCGCGCTCTGCCAGGCGATGCGGCGGGTCCGGCGGGCGATCGTCACCGCGTCCGCCAGGCCGCTGAGCCGGTCGTTGGTCAGGACGACGTCGGCGGCCTCCGAGGCGGCCGTGGCTCCCCGCGCACCCATCGCCACGCCGGTGTCGGCGAGCGCCAGGGCCGGAGCGTCGTTGATGCCGTCGCCGACCATGATCGTGCTGCCGCCCGCGGCCGCTTCGCGGACGGCCGTGACCTTCTCCTCCGGGCTGCGCTCCGAGAAGACGCGGTCCACGCCCACCGAGTCACCGACGAGGTCAGCGATCTCCGCACGGTCGCCGGTGACCATCAGTACCTGGGCGATGCCGGCGTCGCGCAGCGCCTGGATCGAACGTGGTGTCTCCGCCCGGACCGGGTCATGCAACGCGATGGCCCCGAGCAGGCCGGAGTCGGTCGCAACGTAGACCACCGAACGCCCCTCGATGGCCGCCCGCCGGCGGGTGCGTCGCATCGCCGTGGGCACGGGCCGTCCGTCGGCGGCGTAGTCGAGCTGGCCGATCCGCACGGCCGTGCCCCCGACGCGACCACGGATGCCCTGCCCCACGTCCTCGGTCACCTCCGTCGGCAGGGTCAGTTCCTCGTTGCGCTCGCTCGCGGCCTGGACGATCGCAGGCGCGAACGGGTGCACCGAGACCTGGTCCAACGAGCCCGCGAGACGCAGGATCTCCATCGGAGTGGCGTCACCGACCGGATGGATCGCGGCGACCTTCGGGCGGCCGCTGGTGATCGTCCCGGTCTTGTCGAGCAGGACCACCTCGCCGTCCGCGAGCGATTCCAGCGCACCGCCGCCCTTGACGATGATGCCGCGCTTCGCGGCGGCCGAGACACCGCCGACGATCGCAGCTGGCGCCGCCAGGATGAGCGGACAGGGCGTGGCCACCACCAGCACGGCCAGTGCCCGAACCGGATCGCCCGAGACCAGCCAGGCGCCGCCGGCGAGCAGGAGCGTGACGAGCAGGAAGCCACCAGCGAAGCGGTCCGCCACCCGGACGAACGGCGCCCGTTCCGTTGCCGCCTGCTCGACGAGCTTGACGATCCCCGCGTAGGTGGAGTGCTCCGCGGTGGCGGTGGCCCGCAGGTCCATCGGCCCACCGGCGTTGACGACCCCGCTCTGCACGAGCTGGCCGGCCCGGACCTCCACCGGACGCGACTCGCCCGTCAGCGCCGACTCGTCGAGCACCGCGTGCTCCGAACGGAGCACACCGTCCACCGGCACCACCTCGCCGACCTTCACGGTCAGCTCGTGTCCGATCTCGACCGCGTCGACCGGGAGATCGACCAGCCCGCCGTCGTCGGTCCGCCGATGGGCCGTCCGCGGCGCACGGGTCAGCAGGCTCGTCAGCTCCGATCGGGCGCGGCCGACCGCCCGAGCCTCGAGTGCCTCGCCCCCCGTTAGCATCACGGCGATGATGGCGCCCGCCAGCCACTCCTCGAGCAGGAGGGCGCCGAGCATCGCGAGCACGGCCACGACGTCGGCGGTGGCGTCGCGCCGAATCAGCTGCCGCACGCTGACGATCGTCGCGGGAACGAGGGCGACGACGGTCGCGGCGGCGAAACCCGCCACCATCACCGTCCCGAGCCCGGCCAGCCAGGCCACCCCACCGGCGACGACCAGGGCCAGCACCACGGGGAACTGGAACCGCTCGAGCCGCTCGGCCAGCGGCTCCCGCTCGTGCGCACGGTCGTCCGGGGGCGTGGCGCCCGGGCCGACGGCGCGGACCTGTTCCGTGTGGCTCACCGTCACCCCGTCCGCCCCTCGACGGGGCACTCGGATCGTCAGGACGTACGGTACGCGGGCCGACCCCGGCCGGGGGACGGTGGCGTGGACCGCGTCACCTGCACAGGCTGTCGGCGACGAACGCTGCACCCGGCCTGGGCCGAACGCTGGGTCCGGCCTGAGCCGAGCGTTCGGCGTGAGACCTCCCGCACCCGCAGGCGGAAGGAACCGATCGTGGTCGAGCCGCTCTCCGACCCCCGCCGGAAGGACCCGCCGCTCGTGGGCAGCGAACGCGACCTGCTCGTCGCATGGCTGGAGTTCCACCGAACCACCCTGCTGTTGAAGTGCGACGGGCTCGACGGCGATGGGCGGGCCGCCCGACCCGTGCCCACGTCCAAGCTGTCGTTGCACGGTCTGGTGCGCCACATGGCCGAGGTCGAACGCAACTGGTTCCGCAGGGTGTTGCTGACGCAGCCGGAGACACCGCCCCTCTACACCGCCCGTAGCGGCGAGGAGCCCGATCCGGACCTGGTCCTACCGGACGACGCCGACTTCGAGACCGACGTGGCGACCTGGGAGGCGGAGTGCGAACACAGCCGACAGGTCATCGAGGCGCACGGCCTGGACGATCGGGGACTGGCCGGCGGGCGTCCCGTCTCGCTGCGCTGGATCTGCCTGCACATGCTCGAGGAGTACGCGCGTCACAACGGACACGCCGACCTGCTCCGCGAGCTCGTCGACGGCGCGGTCGGCGACTGAACGGGCTCGGGGTCAGGTGTTGGCGGTGAGCTCCCCCGCGAGCTCGTCGAGCACCTGCTTGGCGTCGCCGTAGAGCATCACGGTGTTGTCCTGCTCGAACAGCGCGTTCTTGATGCCGGCGTAGCCGGGCGAGAGGCTGCGCTTGATCACGAACACGCGCCTGGCGAGGGCCGCGTCCAGGATCGGCATGCCCGCGATCGGGCTGCCGGGCTCGCTGTTCGCGGCCGGGTTCACGACGTCGTTGGCTCCGACCACGATCGCCACGTCGGTCTGCGAGAAGTCCTGGTTGATCTCGCTCATCTCGAAGAGCAGCTCGTAGGGGACCTCGGCCTCGGAGAGCACGACGTTCATGTGGCCCGGCATGCGCCCGGCCACCGGGTGGATGGCGAAGCGCACCTCGCAGCCGCGCTGTCGTAGCGCCCGCGCCACGTCGTGCACGGCGTTCTGGGCTCGCGCGGCCGCGAGCCCGTATCCGGGCACGATGATGACGCTCTGGGCGGCTTCGAGCACCATCGCCGCGGACTCGGCGTCGGCCGAAACGACCCCCTCGTACTCGCCGTGCTCGGTCGCGCCACCGTCGCCGCCGTAACCGCCGATCAGCACGTTGAGCAGCGAGCGGTTCATCGCCACGCACATGATCTGGGTCAGGATCAGGCCGGCGGCGCCCACGATGGTGCCGGCGATGATCAGCAGCTGGTTGCCCAGCGCGAAGCCCGTGGCCGCCGCCGCCAGGCCGGAGAGCGAGTTCAACAGGCTGATGACCACGGGCATGTCCGCGCCACCGATGGGCAGCACCAGGACCACCCCGGTGGTCACGCTGGCCAGCACCAGGCCCACGACCAGCAGCGAGGCGACCAGCGGGTCGTCGAACGCCGAGACTGCGAGGCCACCGAGGACCAGCCCACCGAGCACGAACAGGCCCATGAGGGCGCCCCGGACCGGGATGCGTGGGGTGCCGGAGATGGTCCCGCGCAGCTTCAGCTCGGCCAGCACGCTGCCGGACAGGGTCACGGAGCCGATCAGCACGGACAGGACGAGCGTCACCGCCGCCGCCAGTCCGAGAGCCGTGACGGCCGTGCCGTCCCCGGTGACCTCCACGACCTCGGCCCAGAACAGCGAGAGCGCCACGAGCGCGGAGGCAGCACCGCCGAAGCCGTTGAACCGTGCCACGATCTCCGGCATCTGGGTCGCCTGCGCACGCGCGACGATGGCGTAGCCGATGCCCCCTCCCACGAGCAGTCCGCCGGCGATCCAGCGGTAGTCGACCAGCCCGATCTCCAGCAGCGTGATCAGCACGGCCAGCAGCATCCCGGCGGCCATCAGGGCGTTGCCGCTGCGGGCGGTGCGCACCTTGGACAGGCGCTTGAGCCCGATCACGAACAGGGCGATCGAGCCGAGCGCGAGGAGGGCCGTGACCTCGGTGTCGATCACCGTCGACCACCGAACGTCGACAGCATCCGATCGGTGACCAGGAAGCCGCCCACCACGTTGATCGTGGCCAGGATCAGCGCGAGCACCCCCAGGATCACGCTGACCGACGGCGAGGCGACGGTCACCAACGTGAGCGCGCCGATCACGGTGATGCCCGACATGGCGTTGGCACCGGACATCAAGGGCGTGTGCAGCGTCGGCGGCACCTTGTTGATGAGCTCGAAGCCGAGGAACGCGGCCAGCACGAACACGTAGACGCTCACGAGCAGCGGACCCATCATGACGCGTCCTCCTCACCGTCGGCACCGGGGGCGATCCGGGTGTCGGCCAGCATCTCCGCGATCCGGGGTGCCGTGACCTCGCCGTCGTGGGTCAGCAGCGCGCCCGCCACGACCTCGTCCTCGAGGTCGAGACGCAGCCCGGTCTCCTCGTCGATCAGCAGCTCCGCGAACGCCACGATGTTGAGCGCGTACAGCGAGCTCGCCTCGTTGGCCATCGCGGAGGGGAAGTCGTTGCCGGGGATGATCCGCACGCCCTGGTGCTCGACGGTGCGGCCCACCTCGGTCAACGCACAGTTGCCGCCGTCGGCCGCCGCCAGATCGATCACGACGCTGCCTCTCGGCATGGCCTCGACCATCTCCCGGGTCACGAGTTGCGGTGCGGGCCGACCCGGGATCTGAGCGGTGGTGATGACGGCGTGGGCCTCGCGCAGGTGCTCGGTCAGGACCTGCCGTTGGCGGTCCAGGTAGCTGGCGCCGACCTCCTTGGCGTAGCCGCCCTCCCCGGTGGCGTCCTCCTCACCGGGGACCTCGATGAACGTTCCCCCGAGCGAGGCGACCTCGTCGCGCGCCGCCTCGCGGATGTCGGAGACGTGCACGACGGCGCCCAGCCGTTTGGCCGTCGCGACGGCCTGCAGCCCCGCGACCCCGGCCCCCAGGATCACCACCCGTGCCGGGCGGATCGTCCCGGCGGCCGTCATGAACAGGGGGAAGTACTTGTCGAGCGCGTAGGCCGCCTCGATCACGGCGCGGTAGCCGCCGACGTTGGCCTGGCTCGACAGGGCGTCGATCGACTGGGCGCGCGTGATGCGCGGCACCAGCTCCATGGCCAGGGTGGTCACCGAGCCACGCGCCAGCGCGGCCACCGTGTCGAGGTTGCGGTGAGGGGCCACGAACGACAGCAGCACCGTGCCGGGCGCGAGCGCCTCCACCTCGGCGACGGACGGGCTCGCCACCCGGGCGACGATGGGTGCGTCGGCGACCGCCGCGCCGTCCACGATGCGCGCCCCGGCGTCCTCGTACGAGGCGTCGTCGAAGCCGGCGGCCTCGCCGGCACCTCGCTCGACCTGGACCTCGACGTCGCGCTTGCCGTGGCGACGCACGGCGGTCGGTGTCACCGCGACGCGCCGCTCGCCCGGCGCGGTCTCCCGCGGGACGAACAGGGTCGTCACGTTCGTCGCCATCGCTGCTCCCAGCCGTGGGACCGCCGCCAACGGTCACCGTGCGCGTCCCGCACGACGAGACTAGACGGCCCGACGGCTCGCACGTGCGCACTCGGGTTCACGCGGAGCAACGACGCCGTCGGCCGCGCCCGAGGAACGGACGCGGCCGACGGCCGGGAGCTACGGAGCGTGCTGGCTCAGGCCTTGTTCAGCTGGACCTCGAGCAGGATCTGGACGGTCTTGCCGACCAGCAGGCCGCCGGACTCCAGCGCGGCGTTCCAGGTCAGGCCGAAGTCCTCGCGGTCGATCTCCGTGCTGGCTTCGAAGCCGGCCTTGACGTTGCCGAACGGATCGGTGTCGCTGCCGAGGTACTCGGTCGCGAGCTCGACGCGCTGGGTGACGCCGCGGATCGTCAGGTCGCCGACGACCACGTAGTCGTTGCCGGCCACGGGGCGGACGTCGACGATCGTGAAGGTCATCGTCGGGTGGTTCTCGACGTCGAGGAAGTCCTCGCTGCGAACGTGGCCGTCACGGCCCTCGTCGCCCGATGCGAACGATGCGGTCTTGATGGTCACGGAGCCGGAGGACGCCGTGACCTCCTCGGCCACGTTGACGCTGCCCTCGACGTCACCGAACTGGCCGCGCACCTTGGAGAAGCCGAGGTGGCGGACGGTGAAGCCGACGGTGGTGTGGGACGGGTCGAGGACCCAGGTGCCGGTGGCCAGGGGGGCGGTGATCGTCGCGGTCGTCATGTGCGGGAGCCTCTCTCTCGAGGACGCCGCCGGGCGTGGGAGCACGCGGCGTCAAGGGTGGTCGATCGGTGTGATCGCTTCCGTGTTGATGGATCTGCAGTGGGGTGGTTGCTGCTGCAACTGTCTACAGCCTGCCATGCTTCGTGTGACATGTCAAATACTTCCTCGGTACATTGTTCGCACGACAACGGGCGCCGAACCGGACGCCACCCGGTACCAGGGAGCGGCACGCCCTCCCCGGAGCCCCCGCCGGGTCATCCACCCCACCACCCGGTCGACCTCGCACCGACGTCGCGCCGGACCCGCCCCCGTCTCGCCACACCGAGCCGCCCGCAGGAGCCCGACCATGACCAGCCCCGGCCACGCCCAGCCCCCCTCCCCGGTTGCGGGCATCGACGACCCGGGGATCGCGACCTACGGGCGCCTGCTGGAGGTGACACGTCGCCTCGAGCAGATCTTCCACGCCACGATCACCCAGCGCTGCGGCATGCCCGGCCCCCGTTTCGAGCTCCTGCTCCGCCTCGGACGCTCACCGGGGGAACGGCTCTCGGTCTCCCGGCTCGCGGAACAGCTCGGCGTCACCCCGGGCGGTGCCACCCGACTCGTCGACCGTGTCGCCGAGGACGGGCTCGTGGAGCGCACGCTGTGCGACACGGATCGTCGCGTCCAGTACGTCCGGCTCACCGAGGCCGGCCGGGAGCGGCTCGCCGACGTGCTCGCGCACCACCGACGCGACCTCGAACGCGAGCTCACGAGCCGGTTCAGCGCGGAGGAACGCGAACAGTTCGAGTCGCTCCTCGACCGGCTGCGGACGCCCCCAGCCACCAGCGAGGTCACCGTTCCAGCGGCCACATCGCGACCACGAACGTCGCCATCAGGCTGAGCAGCACCAGGCCGAGGCCCACGCCGACCAACGGGAGCTCCCCCACCACTCGCGCACCACCCGTCGCCGCCGACGCCACCCCGAGGTTGATCCCGATCGCGCGGGAGCGCGCGCCGACCTCGAGACGGGTCCGCACGAGCTCGCGGGTCTCGGTGGTCCGCCCACGCAGCATCGGCGCCAGGTAGACCAGTGTGGCGGCCGCCGCCTGGCCCAACACCCCCACCAACGCGATCACGCCCAGAGCGTCCAACCAGCGCCACGAGCCGCTGGCGACCAGGACCGCGTCCATCCAGGCGACCACCGGCAGCCACACCGTGACCCCCAGCACGAGGGGGCGTGGAGCGGTCGGCTTGGCCCGCCACACCGCTCGGAACACGGGGGCGCACACCAGGCTCGCGGCGGCGGCGTAGACGGCCAGGGAGATGCCGGCGCCCAGCTGCGCGACGAGACCGGGTCCGCCGCTCAGGCCGGTCGCCAGCAGGAGCACCACCGCGACACTCAGACCGGTGGCGCCCCAGCGCAACGCTCGGGCGGCCCGGTCGTCCGCGCCCGGCTCGATGCGGCAGCGAGCCATCGTCGGCCCGAAGAAGACCAGGGTGGCCAGCAGCGTGAGCCCACCCCAGCCGAGGACGTTGGCGTGCAGGTGGGCGAGCCGCACCGGCCCGTACCAGACACCTCCGATCAGTCCGACGCCGAGCAGCGCGCCGAGGACGGCACCGTGGACGAACGCCCCGTGGGCACGCTCGTACACGCGCACGATCCACGCGAAACGGGCGCCCAGTGCCTCGCGGCGCATCCGGCGGAGACGCCGGTACGAGGCGATCACGGACACGGTGACCGTGGTCGCTCCGACGGCCAGGAGGGGCAGCCATCCGGTCGGCAGGCCCAGGAGGGTCAGCGCGACGCCGAGGTTGGTGACGAGCGGCCACCACGCCGCCCTCTCCCCCGAGGTGCGCGTCACGGTGCGACCGAAGTGTTCGCTGAACGTCAGCACGAGGTTGGTCATCACCCCGAGCGTGAACAGGTGGATCGCGAACCAGCGGCCACCGGGGAGCACGTCGCCGGCGACCAGCCACACCGCGAGGAGCACCGCGTAGCCGAGCGCCGCCACGATCGACGGAGCGGCCGGCCCGAACGGGGAACGGGAACGGGGCCGCTGGCCGTGACCGGCACGCGCCAGTGGGAGCCGGGCCGATCCCACGCTCATCCGTCCGCCTCCCCGCCTGGGACGCGACCGCAGCCGCTCGCCCCCCTCGGATCACTCGACCTCGAGGGTC
>SKTG01000348.1 GCA_007118045.1 Nitriliruptoraceae bacterium | reverse complement strand
GCCCGCGGCGCTCGGTCTCCCTGGCTGAACGCCTCGGTTCCTCGTTCCGCTCCCGGAGCCCGTCAGCCCCAGGCGCCTGGCGCCGGTGCCCCTCTCAACCCGTGACGGCCGACCGCCGGTCCAGCAGCTCGCGGAACCGCCGACACGTCGTGGCCACGGCCGCGGCGCTCGTCACCGAGATCGCCGCCATGTCGAAGAAGCCGTGGATCAGACCCTCGAAGCGGTGGAACTCGACCTCGACGTCGGCGTCGCGCAAGGCTGCGGCGTAGACCTCACCCTCGTCGCGGAGCGGGTCGACCTCGGCGGTGACGATCAGGCTCGGGGGTAGGCCTTCGAGGCGCCCGTACAACGGAGACAGCCTCGGGTCGCGGCGGTCCACGACGTCCCCCTCGAGGACGTCCACGGGTTGGTCGCCGGCTCCCCGGTCGTCGGGACTCGTGACGGTCGGGTGGCTGGCGGGGGAGCTGGGGGTCTCGAACTCGCGGTCGCCGACGTAGTGGTCACCGAACCAGCGCAGCTCGTCGCCCGTGAGCAGGCCGATCTCGGCGTACTCGGCCCGTGAGGGGTAGCGCTCGCCATCGTCGTCCACGAGATCCACGACCGGGTAGAGCAACAGCTGCGCGGCCAGCGCAGGCCGTCCCGCCGCCACCTCGTCGGGCCAGGCCTGGGCGACGCCCGTGGCGAGGTTGCCGCCGGCGCTGTCACCCGCGACCGCGAACCGATCGGGGTCACCGCCGAGCCGCGCGAGCCGGTCGGCGACCCAGCGGGTGGCGGCCATGGCGTCCTCGACCGCGGCCGGGAACGGGTGCTCGGGCGCCAGGCGGTACTCGACGCTGACGACCACGGCGTCGAGCTCGTGACACAGGCGCCGGCACTGGTTGTCGTGCGTGTCGAGGTCACCCATCACGAACCCGCCGCCGTGGAAGAACACCAGCGTCGGACGCAGGACCGAACGCCGCCCAGCGGGGCGGTAGCGCCGCAGTCGGAGTCGGCCACGGCCGGAGCCCGCCGGGATGGTCACCTCGTCGACCTCACCCACGGCGACCACGGAGTGGAGCGGACGCACGTCGACGGTGATCATGCGCAGGGCGCGACGGGCGTCCTCGGGCGTGCCGGCGCTGAGATCCGGACGTCCCACGGTCTCGAGCAGGGTCAGCATCCCCTGGATGTCCGGGTCGAGCGCCACGCGTCCTCCGTCCTCTGAAGGCAGCGTGACGGCATCGGGCTCGCCATGAAGCGGGGGACCCTGACCGCTCGTCCGTGCCAGCCTCAGGGGGCTTTCGGACCGGGGGAAGAGCTGCCCCCAGGGCTCGGGCACGTCGTCCGGAACCATCCGCTCAGGTGCGGGCATGCCACAACGTACGTGTCGTTCGCGCAGTGCCGGGCCCCGGACTGGCTATCTTGGAGCGTTCTCCGCGTGTGAGGCGGAACCACCGAGAGCGTCGACGAGGGACACGACCTTGGGCACGGAGCCGGCGGCCTCCACGGTCGACGACCGTGCGTCCGTCGTCGCCCTCGTCGGTGACTTCCCCGCCGTCTCGAAGACCTTCGTCGTCGACCAGCTCCTGGGACTCGTCCGCGCCGGTCACCGTGTGAGCATCATCGCGGACCCCCCGCTGCCCGGTGGCGACGCGCAGCCGGACGACGTCCCCGACGACCTGCGGGGCCGGATCACCTACCGGAACCCGCCGGGACGACGCCTGCCCGGCAATCGGGTGCGGTTCGCACGAGCCATCGTCCGTGGGCTGCGTGCCGGTCCGCGCGCGGTCGTGGAGATCCTGCGTGACCGCGGGTCCACCCTGTACCGGCGCATGCTGCTGCTCGAGACGCTGGCGGTCGTCGCGAAGGTCGGCGACGCCGACGTGTTCCACTGCCATTTCGGCATGCTCGGCGACGAGATGGTGCGCGTCCGCCGGGCGCTCCGGTACCGCGGACGGATCGTGACGGCCTTCCACGGTTTCGACATCAGCAGTCACGTCGATCGGTTGGGGTCCACCGCCTTCGACGACCTGTTCGCGCACGGGGACCTGTTCCTGCCGATAAGTGACCGGTGGCGTGACCGCATCGTCGCGCTCGGAGCTCCGCCAGAGCGGGTCGAGGTCCAGCGGATGGGTGTCGACGTCAACGGCTTCGAACCGATCGATCGCGCCGCGCCCGGTGCTGTGTGGCGCATCCTGTCGGTTGGACGCCTGGTCGAGAAGAAGGGCAACAGCTTCGCGCTCCGGGCGATCGCCGACCTGCATCGCCAGGGAGCGGCGATCGAGTACACGATCGTCGGTGAAGGGCGCGAGCGAGCACGCCTGCAACGCATGATCTCCGAGCTGGGACTCGAGGACGTGACGCGTCTCCTCGGGGCCCGGTCACGGCGGGAGGTCCACGAGCTCATGCTCGCGAACGACGTCTTCCTCAGCCCGAGCGTGACCGCATCGGACGGCGACGTCGAGGGCATCCCGATGGTGCTGATGGAGGCGATGGCCACCGCCATGCCGGTCGTCGCGACCTGGCACAGCGGCATCCCCGAGCTGGTCCGTGATGGCTGGTCCGGGCTCCTCGTCGAGGAGTGGGACGTGCACGGGCTCGCCGACCGGATCCGGTCGGTCTGCACGGAACCCCACCTCGCCGCCCATCTCGGCACCAACGCTCGCAAGACCGTCGAGGCCGAGTACGACCTGACGTGCTTGGTGGAGGGCTTGCAGGAACGCTTCGAACGGTCGGCCGGGAGACCATCGTCCATCGAAGCGACCCCGGCCGACGCCGCCACCAGCTGATCGGTCCCGCCGACGTCCCAGGCGAGTGGCATCCCTCCACGGTTCCGGTGTCCGGAGGAGTGGACCGGGGCGGAGGCAACGAGGTGGAGCGGACCACCGCAGCCGCGAGGAGGGTCGCGGCGGTCCGCCGGAAGCCCGCCCCTATCGGGGCGCGCGTGCCAGGCCCACGCCGCGGCTGGCGACGTCCACGTCCGCGGCGAAGGCGTTGCTGTCGGCGTTGGCGAGCAGCCGGCTGGCGACCACGGAGGCGCGTGCCGGCAGGGCCGAGTCCGCCACCTCCTCCCACCACAGCGCCGCCAGCCCGGCGACGTGCGGCGTGGCCATCGAGGTGCCGT
>SKTG01000437.1 GCA_007118045.1 Nitriliruptoraceae bacterium | reverse complement strand
TCGTGGACGGCTCGCTGGTCCCCGTGCGGGCCCGGGCCGTGCTGCTGGCCACGGGGGGCTGCGGCGGGCTGTACGCCGCGACGACCAACCCCGAGGGCGCCACGGGTGACGGTCTCGCGCTCGCCGTGCGGGCGGGGGCCGCGGTCCGCGACCTGGAGTTCGTGCAGTTCCACCCGACCGGGCTGGCCGTGGCCGGGTCGTGGCGCTTCCTGCTGACGGAGGCGCTGCGCGGCGCGGGTGCCACCCTGCACGACGCCTCGGGCGACCGCTTCCTCATCGCCCACCACCCGGACGCCGAGCTGGCTCCACGCCACGTGGTGGCCGGGGCCATCCTGGAGCTCCCCGACGGCACGGCCTACCTCGACGCGACGCACCTGCCCGAGGAGCGGCTCCACAGCGAGTTCCCGACGGTGCTGGCGGGTGCTCGACGCCACGGCTTCGACCTGGCCAGCGAGCGCGTGCCGGTGACGCCGGCGGCGCACTACCAGGTCGGCGGGGTGCGCACCGACCTGTTCGCCCGCACGTCCGTGCCGGGGCTGTTCGCGGCCGGCGAGGTCGCCTGCACCGGGGTGCACGGCGCCAACCGGATGGCCGGCAACTCGCTGGCGGAGGCGCTCGTCTTCGGGGCGCGGGCGGCGACCACGATCGCCGCCGAGGTGCCTCCGCGGCCTGGTCCGCTCGGGGAACCGCCCGTCCTCGCCGAGGCCCCGTTCCCGGGTCGCGAGCGTCGCCGGCACGAGCTGCGCGACGCCATGTTGCGCGACGTCGGACCCCTCCGTGACGCCGCCGGCCTCACCGCGATGCACGCACGGCTCTCCGGCTGGCGCCGGGAGCTCGGCGACCCGGCCGCGGACGCCGGCGACCTCGAGCTGCACCACGCCCTCCTGGCGGCCGACCTGGTGACGCGCGCGGCGTTGCTGCGCACGGAGTCACGGGGCGGGCACCGCCGCGCCGATCACTCCGACCACGAGGCGGCCTGGGCGCACGCGCACGTCGAGTTGCTCGCCGACGAGCCCGCCGGGACCTGACGGCCCTCTCGCCCGGGCCGATCAGCGCACGTCGTCGAGGTCCTCGAGCCCGAGCTCCACCGCCCGGCGACGGTGCGCGTTGAGCACCTCGATGGCGAGGCGCTTGACGCGCTGCTCCGCGGTCCGGGCGTCGTCGGTCCCGGCGGCCAGCAGCACCTTGAGCGCGTCGGTCTCGCCGACCGCTCCCTGGTAGCTCGTCAGCGCCCGACCGAGCAGGTCCGCCGTGATCTGTCGGGCCCGCTCACGCGTCTCCTCGTCGGTCATCTGGGCCGCGAGCTGTTCGATGGCCCCTCGCTCGAACCGGCTGCGGTCGGCGATCGCCTCGGTGACGACCCGCGCCGTCTCCTCGTCGAGCTGAGGTCCGACCGCCCGGGCGAAGTCCGACGCGATCGGCAGGCCGAGCGCGAAGAAGACGGACGCGCCGAACCAGTCGTCCAGCGGCGCCCGGTCGAAGTAGGCGTCGAAGTGGGGCTTCTGGCGATCCATCACCGCCGACGGCAGCTCCGTGAGGGTCGCGAGGTGCTCGCGGAGGGCCCGGTAGGCGTGCAGCTCCTGGCCCACGACCTCGGAGACCACGTCCGCGGTCCTGGCGTCGGGCGCGAGCCCGATCAGGCGGGCGGCCGCCTCCACGGCGCGCAGCTGCCCGTAGGCCAGCGCACCGACCAGCTCGACCGTGGCCAGGCGCATCTGGTCGTCGTCGGGAGCGCTCACAGGTGGCTCGGACATCGTCACGTCGCCCGGCGTGGCCGCCAGCCCAGCCGCTCCGAGATCTCACGGGCGGAGCGGAGCACCCGCAGCGCGATCGACTCCGGTTCCGGCAAGCGCGCCGTCGGTGCCACGATGCCCACGGCGGCGACCGCCTTGCCGGTGTGGTCGAAGACGGGAGCGGCGACCCCCGAGGCGCCGGGCTCGAGCTCGTCCCGGGTGTAGGCGACACCGCGCTGTCGGACCGACTGCAGCTCCGGGTTGCGCGCGCCCTCCGGCAGGAACGCCAGCAACGCCTTGCCGTGGGCGGCGATGCCGAGCTCGTGCCGGAACCCGACGCGGTAGTTGACCTGCACGAAGCGGTCCCCCGGTTCGATCACCTCCACGACCACGAGGTCGTCGCGGTCGCGGACCGCCAGACAGGACGTCTCGTTCGTGTCCTCGGACAGCGACCGCAGGGGTGGCCCGGCCAGGCGCCGGACCTCCAGACCCTGCGCGGCACGTACACCGAGTTCGAGCATCGACAGGCCCAGCCGGTAGCGACGGGTCTCGTTGTCGCGGGTGACGAACCCCTCCGCGACGAGCGTGTCGAGCAGACGGTAGAGCACCGCGCGGTCCAGACCGGTGGACTCCGCGAGCCCCGAGACGGTCGCCCCGTCGCTGTGCTCACCCAACGCGTTGAGCAGCGAGAGTCCCCGGGACAGCGTCCTCGATCCGCTCGACCGCCGTCCCCGCTTGGCATCGTCCTCTGTCACGTGGCTCCCTCCCCGCCGGTGATCCGGCACGACCGACCATCCGCTGTCGACGACCCTGGCGGTCCGACCCGCCGCTGTCACCACCCGTCGTTGACGTGCGTTCCGCTCCTCGCCGGGACGACGGCCCCGGCTGGCACCGCCGACCGCGGCCGGCTCGGCGCCGGCGACAACGCACACCCGAGTGCGGTGGTCGCGTGAGTGTGCTGCGCGACCCGCGCACGGTCAAGCGCCGGCACGGCCATCCCGCAGGTGACCCGGCCGACCGGCGGCCGGCCCGGGCCGCCTGAGCGCACCCGACGCAGGCTGACGGAGGGCCCGTGCCCCGTCGCTACCATCCCGCCCGGCGCTCGCCCCATCCAACGCCCGTCGAGAGAGGCACCACCGTGGCCGACGAGATCGAGAAGCTGCTCGGCACGTCCAACCGGGCGTTCGACACCCTGTTCGAGTCCCGGGTGCTGTTCATCAAGGGGCCGCTCGAGGACGACGTCGCGGACAACCTGATCGCCCAGCTGCTGGCCCTCGACGCGGACAGCAACGAGGACGTCACCCTCTACATCAACTCGCCCGGCGGCATCATCACCGGGATGTTCGCGATCTACGACTCCGTGCAGCTGCTCCAGAGCAAGGTCAACGTGCGCTGCATCGGCCTTGCCGCCTCGGCCGGCGCCTTCCTGCTCGCCACGGGGACCGGCACGCGCTCGGCGACCGAGAACGCCCGGATCATGATCCACCAGCCTCTCGGTGGCGCACGCGGGACCGCCAAGGACATCGAGATCCAGGCCAAGAACATCGTCTGGATCCGGGAGCGGATCAACGAGATCCTCGCGGAGCGGACCGGCCAGACCCTGGAGTCGATCCAGCGCGACACCGATCGCGACTACTGGATGACGGCCCAGGAAGCGCTCGAGTACGGCATCATCGACGAGGTCGTCCGACCCGGCACCGGCACCTGAGCGACGCTCCGCGCCCGTCGGGTCGAACCGGCGTCTCACTCCCGCGGGTGACGACCTGGAACGATCAGGGCGATCGCGCAGGAGGCGTGGGCGATGGCCTGCTGGGCCACCGAGCCGACCAGCAGCCCCTTGAAGCCGCCCAGCCCCCGCGAGCCGACGACCAGCAGGTCGGCACCGCGCGACGCCTCGCACAGGACCCGGGCGGCGCCGCCGACCGCGACGATCCGTTGGACCTCGACGTCGCGCGTCTCCAGCCCGGCGAGCATCTCGTCGAGTACCCGGCCCCCTTCGGCCCGAAGCTGCTCCTCGGGTGGCGGTGGGAAGACCACGGGGTCGGCGAGCAGGGGCGGGGCGGGGACCACGTGCACGGCGTCGAGGACGGCGTGACGTAACCGCGCCTCCTCCAGGGCCCAGCGAAGGGCCCGCCGTGAACCCTCGGATCCGTCCACGCCCACGACGATGCGCGTCATCACGACCACCTCCGTCCGGTTCCACGATGCTCGTCGTGTCACCGGCACGACAGAGCCGAAGGTCGTGTCGTGTCGGGCACCCAGGTGCCATGATCGCGCGGGGCCTCGAGGTGGGAGGACGACGTGCGCGCGTGGGTGGTCGACGAACCTGGTCCGATCGCGGGCTCGCCCCTGCGGTTCACCGAGCTCCCCGACCCGGAGCCGGGCGCCGGGGAGGTACGCGTACGCGTGCGCACCTGCGGGGTCTGTCGCACCGACCTGCACGTCACCGAGGGTGACCTGCCGAAGCGGCGCTCGCGCCTCGTCCCGGGCCACGAGGTGGTCGGTGTCGTGGACCGGCGGGGACCGGGAGCCGGGCGGTTCGAGCTCGGGGACCGCGTCGGTATCGCGTGGCTGCGGTCGACCTGCGGCCGCTGCCGTGCCTGCCGGCGCGGCAGCGAGAACCTGTGCGCCGATCCGGCCTTCACGGGCTGGACCCACGACGGCGGCTACGCCGAGCTCGCGGTGGTGCCGGAGGCCTACGCCTACCGGGTCCCCGAGCACCTCGACGACGAAGCGGCGGCACCGCTGCTGTGCGCCGGGATCATCGGGTACCGGGCCCTGCTGCGCTCCGGCTTCGCGCCAGGTGACCGGCTCGGTGTCTGGGGCTTCGGCGGTTCAGCGCACCTCACCGTGCAGCTCGCGCTGGCGATGGGCGCCGAGCTCTACGTCGTCACCCGCGGCGAGGTGGGCCGCGAGCATGCCCGTCGCCTCGGCGCGACCTGGGTCGGCGCACCCGGTGAGCGACCACCGCGGCGGCTCGACGCCGCCATCTCCTTCGCTCCGGTGGGTGAGGTCGTGCCCGACGCGCTGGCCTGCCTGGCGCCGGGCGGGGTGCTCGCCCTCGCCGGCATCCACGTGTCCGCGATCCCCTCGCTCGACTACGCCCGTCACCTGTTCGACGAACGCGAGATCCGCTCGGTGACCGCGAACACCCGCGCCGACGGCGAGACCTTCCTGCTCCTCGCCGAGCGGCTCGCGGTGACGAGCACGACGGTCCCCTACCGCTTCGATGCCGCCGATCGGGCGCTCCTCGACCTGGCCGACGGCCGGTTCGCGGGGGCGGCGGTCCTGCACGTCGACGGGTCGGCTCGGCCTATTGCCGCGGGGGCGACCCCCGCAGAGCCGGACCCCTAGATCACACCTCCAGGTAGTGCTCCTCGATGAGGGCGAGCAGCTCGGCACGCACGTCGTGTTCGGCCCGCTCCTCTCGCACCAGGTCCGCCTCGAGCCCGGCGACGAGCGCAGCGAGTTCCCGGACCTGGAGGATCTCGGCGATCCACCGTGACAGGTCGCTTCGGTGCGCGTGGCCCCGGAGCGTCCGTACGTCGATGCGCCGCAACCCCCGGTGGAACTCCCGGACGTTCCGCGCGATCCCCTCCCGCCCCGCCTCCCCGAAGTAGAAGGCGTGCTCCGGCGAGAGCTCGGAGTCCGTGTACCGGTGCCAGTGCCTGATGTGGGGGACCGCCCGCTCGCCGAGCTCGAAGACCTGCGGCTCGGCTCGGTGCGCATCGAGCAGCACGGCGCTCCCACGCTCGAGGTCCGGTCCGGCCGCCGCCGGATCCCCGACGCCGAACCCGTCCACCACGGCTCGGACGGCCTCGGGCGCACCCTCGCCCGCCCCCGGCAACCAGATCACGGCGTCGAGCCCCTCGCGGATCGCCGCCGGGAGGTCCTGCGGCCGGTAGGTGGCGAACACCGACCCGCCGCCGGGCAACGGGAACGGGATCTCCACGAGCTCGACGGGCCCGGCCAGCGCGTGAGCCTCGTCGAAGACGAGCCAGTGCGGGGAACCGCACGCACGCCGGAGCTCGAGCACGTGCGGGAGCAGCCGGGCGACGTACGCGTCCTGCTCGGGCACCGGCAGCTGCGAGAGGTCGAGGACGACGCTGCCGAACCGGTGGTCGAGCACGGCCATGACCTCCTCGACCGGCGGTGGGTCGGGCAAGCCACCGAGCACGACGATGCCGCGCCGTGATCCGAGTCCGAGGTGGTCGCCCTCCCGGTCCAGGACGAGCACGCTGTAGCGCAGCTGTGCCAGCTGCTCCACCAGCATGCCGACCACGAACGACTTGCCGGAGCCGCTCCCGCCCGTCACCAGCAGGCTGAGGTGGGAGGTCGGCACCGTCACCGGTCGACCACCGTCGCCGACACCGAGCTTGAGCCGGCGGCGGGCATCGACCCGGCGCGCACCCGAGACCACGGGTCCCCGCAGCAGCTCCACGATGCCTCGCCCGTCCGGCTCCTCGAGCACGACATCGGCACCTTCCGCGAGCCGGTCGACCGCGTTGGCCACGGCGACGCCGACCTCGCAGGCCTCCAGCAGCGGCAGGTCGTTCTCCGCGTCGCCGACGCCGAGGGTGCAGTGGCTCGACACCCCGAGCTCACCGAGCACCTCGAGCAGACCGGTCGCCTTGGTCACCCCGCTCGGGATGACCATGAGCGCGTTGCGGTTGCGCACCACCTGGGCGTCGAGACCGTGCCGTCCGATCTCCTCGAAGACGGCCGTCGCGTGCTCGCCGTCGCAGGCCAGGATGACGCGGCCGCTGCGCACCGGGATGTCACGTGCCGCGAGCGCGCTCGCGAGCTCGGGCGCGACGGGCGCGACGACGTCCGCGACCCCGTCCACCGTCGCGATGACGGCACCGTTCTCCGCCACGATCGCGTCGAACTCGTCCTCGACCTCCGGGAAGACCTGCCGGAGCTCGTCGAGGATGCGCCCGGTGACCAGCACGAGCCTGCGCCCCTCGGCTCGGGTCGCGCGTAGCGCCTCGAGGACGTCGTCGGTCGGGCGGTCGCCCTCGGTCAGGGTGCCGTCGTAGTCGAGGGCGATCGCCTTGAACCCGGTCATACGAGAGACCTCGCGGTCGAAGATCCTCGGCTCAGGCGTTCCCGTCGTCCCCGTCCTCCCGGACGTAGAGGTAGTACTCCGCGTCCTCCTCCTCCCAATCCATCTCGACCACGTCCTTGGTGACCGCGGCCTTGCAGAACTGCAGGAAACCGGAGTAGCCCAGGTCCTTCTCGCTGAACTCGGGCTCGCGCTTGCGTAGCTGGTCCTTCAGGCCCGAGAGCGGTGGGTCACCGCCGAGCTCGACCATCAGCTCCTTGACGGTCGAACGCAGCAGGTCGAAGGCGACGTCCTCGTCGCGCGGCGTCGAAGGGAAGTCGACCTCCGGGTCTCCCGGGGCCGAGCCGTCGGTGAGCGTGATGACCTTGTTGTCAGCGAGGTGACGCAGCAGCTCGCGGAAGCCTCGGAAGCCGAAATCACCCTCGTTGAACGTCGGATCCTTGCGCAGCAGAGCACGCTTGAGGTTCGAGGCCTGGACCGACCCGGCGGCCGACGACTGGATGCCAGCCAGGGTGCGCGTGATGACGCGTTCGAGCTTGCGCAGGTCCTGCTTCTGCGAGGACTTCGACTCCGCGGGCTCCTGGCTGGCCTCCGGCGCCGGTGACCCCTCGGCCGGGCCCCGGCCGGTGGCCGCCGCGGCGCCGGCGCTGGCCGCCTTCGACCCGCTCGTCTTCTTCTTCGCCCGGCTCGCCGCCGGCTCCTTGGACGCCTGGCGCCGCGGCGCCCCCTCGAGTCGGTCGTAGAAGATGAACTCGTCGCAGGCCGGTGGCAGCATCGCCGAGGTCGAGCCCTTGAGCCCCACGCCGATGACCCGCTTGTTGAGCTCGCGCAGCTTGCCGACCAACGGAGTGAAGTCGGAGTCCCCCGAGACGATCACGAACGTGGACACGAAGTCGCGCGTGAGCGCGAGCTCCATGGCGTCGACCGCCATCTGGATGTCCGCGGCGTTCTTGCGGACGGAGTCGGACCGCTGGGGGATCTCGATGAGCTCCACGTTCGCGTCGACCATGCCCCGACGGTCGTCCTTGAACAGGTTCCAGTCGGCGTAGGCACGTCGGGTGATGAGCCGGCCGCGTTCGGCCAGGGCTTCCAGCAACGGTGCCGGGTCGAAGCGGTAGCCGATGTCCCGTGCGCCGATCGCCACGTTCTCGTGGTCGACGAACAGGGCGAGGCGTTCTTCGGATGCGTCGGAGGTGGCCATACCCCCAACCCTAACGCACGAGTGCCCCCATCCCGTGCGCCGCGGCCCCTTCTCCCGCAGGTACCGGGCCCCGTCGGCGGTATCAGGCCGCGTGGACGTCGAACCCGAGGAAGCTCGACAGCGAACGGGTCGTCGCCGTCTCGTCGCCGGTGTGGTGTACCGCGAACAGGCCGAGGTCGCGGGCGACCTCGACGTTGCGCGCGAGGTCGTCCACGAAGGCGCAGCGTCGCGCGGGCACGCCGGCACGCTCGAGCGCCAGTCGGAAGATCCCCGGTTGTGGCTTGCGCAGGCCGACCTCGCCCGAGATGACCTGCACGTCGAAGTACGCGTCGAGCCGTTCGCGCGGGTACATGGCCAGACCCCACGAGTTCGACAGCAGTCCCGTGGTCACCCCTTCCGCACGCGCCCGGGCGGCCACCTCCCACAGCCCACCCGTCGGCCGCAACCTGGCGAGGAAGCGCTCGAGCGTGACGTCCTCGGCGGCCGGCGCGTGACCGTCGGCGACGAGCAGCTCGCGCAACCGGGCCTCGAAGTCCTCGACCGCCAGCTCGCCGCGCTCGAGTCCCCCGATCGGGCCACCGCCCGGTCCCCGCGAGTCCGCGACCAGCAGCTCGACGCAGCGACCGGGCGGGATCGACAACTCGTGCTCGTGGACGGCGAACGACGCCCGGATGTCGTCGGTCAGGACCCCGCCGTAGTCGAACAGCACGGCGCGACCGGGATCGCTCGACGCCCCGCTCACCGCCCGACCTCGGCGGCGGCCTCCGAGGCGCGCTCCCCGAGCTCAAGCACGATCCGGCCGAAGCTGTCGCCCTCGCCCGTGTCGCCGTAGGCACCGGACCGGTACCGGGTGTAGACCCCCTCGAGGATGCAGGCGAGCTTCCAGTAGCCGAACGCCACGTAGTAGCCGATCTCGTCGACGCGACGCCCGGAACGCTCCGCGTACCGGTCCGCGACGTGAGCGCGTGAGGGGAAGCCCTCCACCAGGGTGGGCGCCTCGAGGAGCGGGATGGTCCTGTCCCCCGGCTCCGACCAGTACACGAGCAGCAGCCCCAGGTCCGCGAGCGGGTCCCCCAGCGTGGTCAGCTCCCAGTCCAGCACCGCTCGGACGCGACCTGTGTCCGGGTCCAGGATCAGGTTGTCCAGGCGGTAGTCACCGTGCACGATCGTGGCGGGCCCCTGGTCGGGGACGTCGGCGGCCAGGCGGGAGTGCACCTCGTCCAGCAACGGCAGCTCGCGGGTGCGCCCCTTCTCGAGCTGACCCTGCCAACGCCGCAGCTGCCGCTCGAGATACCCCTCGCGGCGGGCGAGCTCGCCGAGGCCCACGGCATCCACGTCGACGTCGTGCAAGCGCACGAGCACGTCCACGAGGTCGTCGGTGGCCGCGGCCCGCGTACCGACGTCGAGGTGACGTTCCGCGTCGTCGGCCCCGCGGACCACCACGCCGTCGACGTGCTCCATGACGTAGAACGGCGCCCCGGTGACGTCCGGGTCCGCCTCGTAGCCGACGCACGACGGCACCGGCACCGAGGAGCCGTCGAGCGCGGTGATGATGCGGTGCTCGCGGCCCATGTCGTGAGCGGACTCGAGCACCCCGTGCAGCGGTGGACGACGCAGGATCAGGGTCCGGTCGGCTGCGTCGACGACGCGGTAGGTCAGGTTCGAGCGGCCGCCCTCGATCACGACGAACGTCAGCGGAGGCGCCACCTCGGCACGTTCGGCCAGCCATGCGGTCACGGCGTCGACGTCGATCCCCGGGACCGCATCGCCGCTGGTCGTACCGTCCTCACCCACGCCCGCTCCCTCGCTCCGCCCGGGTCCGGCACCGGTCACCGTCGCGCGGCACGCACGTACCAGCTCCGAGCCGGGCCACCCGAGCCTAGGCTGCCGCGACCTTCCCCGGAGACCTCACCAGCGTGAGCAAGCAGCCCTCGGGCCCGGACAACGCCGCCGCCTGGGATCGACTCGCCGAGCCCTACCAGCGCCACGTCGGCTGGCCCGACGACCATCTGGCGTGGGGCCTGCGCTGCCCACCCGAGGAGGACCTCGGCCTGGTCTCCGACGTCGTGGGTGATGCGCGGACGGTCGTGCTCGGCTGCGGCGGTGGACAGGACCTCGTCGCCCTGGCCCGCCTCGGCGCCGGCCCGCTGACCGGTGTCGACCCCTCGAGCGGACAGCTGGAACACGCGCGGCAACGGCTGTCCCGCGCCGGCCTCACGGCCCGCCTGGAGACCCGACCGGCGACGGACCTGGCTCCGCTGGACGACGCATCCGCCGATCTGGTCGTGTCCGTGCAGGCGTTCGACTACGTGCACGACCTGGAGCGGGCCTTCGCCGAGATCCGGCGCGTCCTACGACCCGGCGGGGTGTTCGCCATGAGCGTGCTGCACCCGGCCGACCTGTCCACCGAGGACGCGGCCCCGTACGGCTGGCACACCCCCTACCACCAGCAGCAACGGGACTGGGTGTGGGACGGTCTCGCCGACCGGGAGGTGGCGCTGCGGTCGTGGTTCCGCTCCCCCGCCGCCTGGTTCACCGCCGTGACGGCGGCCGGCCTGACGGTGCAGCGTCTGGAGGAGCCGGTCGCCGTCGATGCGCGGCCCTGGATCGAACGGGGTTGGCTCGACGCCACGACGGCCGCCAAGCTGGACGTGGTCCCCGGCACGATCCTGCTCCGGGCGCGCCGCGACTGACCCGACCGGCTCGCGTCACCGTCCATGAGGTCGGTGCCGCGAGGCCGATGCGAGGGTGGTGCTCTCGCACGGTTCCCGCGGTAGCGTCGATGCGTGGACGAGGCCCAGAACGCACGGACGGACCGGCCGCGCCGGCGGCCGCACGGCACGCGCCGCTTCCGTGACCACGGGGTGCGTGCCTGGGCCGCCGTCGACGAGGGGGAGCCGACGCGGTCGGCCGGCACCTACGAGGCCACGACCCAGCACCGACGGCGGGGTGCACGCCGGCTGACCGGCAGCGTCCGCTCGCTGTTCCACACGGGCGGCCGGGGTTTCCGCAACCTGGCGATCACGCAGGTGTTCTCCACCAGCTGCGACACGCTCGTGGCGATCGGTCTGGCGGGCACGCTGTTCTTCTCGGTCCCGTCGGCGGAGGCGCGCGGCAACGTGGCGCTGTACCTGCTGCTCACCGTCGCGCCGTTCGCGGTGATCGGCCCGACCCTCGGACGGGTCCTCGACCGCACCCCCATCGCGACGCGCACCATGCTCGTGGGAGCGGCGCTGGGACGCGCCGTGCTGGCCGTGGCCGCCCTCGGTCGCTTCGACAGCCTGTGGCTGTTCCCGGTCGCGTTCGGGCTGCTCGTGCTCTCCCGGGTCCACGGCATCACGCGGAACTCGCTGCTGCCGCTCGCGCTCGACCGGCCGCGAGCGCTCGTCGCCGCGAACGCCAGGCTGGCGTGGATCGGGGTCCTCGCCGGGGGTCTGGCCGCCGCCATCGGGTTCCCGGCGCTGGCCTGGTTCGACGCGAACGGCCCGCTGGCCGTGGCAGCCGTGGCCGCGGTCGCCGCCGGGTTCGTCG